>JANQRM010000244.1 GCA_028284565.1 Anaerolineae bacterium
GAACGAAAGGCAACTCATATGGTTTGATTAATCGAGTTTCGATTTCCGCTGACCTAAATTTTTATACTGTTCCATCTTCCATGTTGTGAGTGCCACATAACCCGTGACGCCTAATAACACCGCCAATATCCAAAAGGCAATGATAAAAATCTCCGTCTTACTTCGCATCTCCACCCGATTAATCTCTGGTTCACCCTGTACATAGGTGACCATGACATCCCCACTTTCTTGCACAGAGTTATAAAAAGCCGTCGTTACCTCCTGTTTCCCGAAGATGACATCAATACCCTTGCCCCCTGCCCCATTGAAGCTATATTCCACGACATAATAGGTGGATGTTGACCGCCCACTGGAGCGTTGCTCGGTATATTTGTCGAGAACAGTGCCATTTGCCGAGAGACCACGTTCTACTAATGCCGTATCAATTCGCGCTTCCTCTTGATATGCCAATACCATCAACCCCATAAACAACACAAACGCAAGCACAAACACGCCAATCAGCACCCATTTCCACTTGGAATCACCAATTGGACCTTTAATCGCTCCCATGCGTATCCAACGGGGAATAGCCTGTTCGTCAAATGAGGTCGTTTTCTGTATTTCCATTACACTTATACTGCCTGAATCACGTCACCTTGTTTCATCTGTGCCTTATAGCGCGCCATCTGCCAATTCGCCGCCGCAAGGTAAATCGCAAATAAACTCAACAACCCAAACAGCGCAACCGCAATCAAGATAAAGCCTTCATCATTCAAGGCTTCGACGCGATTCACGTCGGGATTATTCGTTAAGAATGTCACCGGGACAGACTGACCATTAGAGACCGAATCATAAAATCCACTGCTCACTTTTTGCTCCGCAAAGATAATATCAACCCCTCTTCCCGAATCCCCGTCGAAACTATAGGAGATATAGTATTCAGTTGTTCGCGTACTACTATTGGCAGAGCGACTGGTCTCTGTCCACTTACGAGAGACAGTTCCCTCTGTGTTAATGCCTTGTTCATCGAGGGCAATGCGATTGCTGGATTCTTCTTGATATGCCGCAATCGGAAATAGAGTCATTGCAGAGAAGAAGATTAACATCCCAATGATAATGACCCACTTCCACTTGGAGTTTTCCAATCGTCCTTTGAATGCTCCTGCTTTCACCCATCCCGGAATACCATCATCAGGCGGTTGAATTTCATAACTCATGATTGTTCCCTTCACGTTGATTTGATGTGTCTATTATCCCTGAAATGGATATTCGTACATCGTATGTGAAGGGAAAAAATATCACAATGCCATGATACGCTGGGCTTCTCGCCAACCAGACAAAAGCGCACCATGCACTGTGGATGGATACTCCCGTGAGGTCGCTTCGCCAGCAAAGAAGAGACGATTGGCGACAGGTTCTGCCAGTCTGTCATAATCCTCACCACTTGCGCCCACTGGAATATGCGAATACGAACCATAAGCGAAGGGGTCTTGTGTCCAGCGTGTAATCAACCAATTGGTGGGATTTGGAATCGAACTGCCATACATTGACCGCAAGGCAGACATCCCTTGCTCCACAATTTGCTCATCAGTCAGACCCTCCAGTTGTTTCGCAAACTGACCCGAATTAAATGCCAGCAAAATCGGCTCTTGGATATACCGATGCAAATTCATCCACGACACCCATTCCCCTTTGCGCGCCGGAATATACCCCACAAAATGCGGTTCTGTATCCCAAAAGGCTTGCGGGAAGCGTAGATAGACCTTGTTGAGTACGCCCATATTCAGTCGCTGAATCGCCTGTTGTTTAGAACTAGGCAACGCAGGCGAAAAAGCGACACGATTCTGCTTCAAGACACCCAATGGCAAGGTCACAATCGCTCTTTGCCCTTCATAGGTATTGTTTGCTGTATTTACCACTACGCCATTTTCGCTATAAGTCACACGCTCGACAATTTCGTTGTAGCGAATATCCAATCCTTCAGCCAAGCGATTGACAATCTGGTCATAGCCGCCCGGAAACAGTTCATCCCGACCGCCAAATTCGCCATCTTGATCCCAATACCATAATGAAAGTTCTGAGGCATCCGTGGCAATATCATGTTCAATGAAGGTCGTAATAATATAATCTGCGAGCTTGCGTTCTTCTGCTGATAAGTCTTCTTCTGCAAGGAGTGTTTCAATCCCATTGGCTAACGAGGTGTCGCTATCTAGTTCTTCACGCGCCCCATCCAACGTCTCTATCAGTTCTACAAAGGCACCAAACGCATATTCCAAGTCGCTATCGTCAATGATCGTTCCGTCGGTGTAATAAACACGAATCGAATCATAATCCGTCACGAGCGTTTCAATGCCAAAGTCTCTCGCCAGTTGTTGCACAGGATTGTTGTTCACACCATGAATCCACGACGCGCCCAAATCCAATGGCAAGCCTAATTCTCGATTCGTCCAGATGCGCCCCCCAGCTCGCTCTCGTCCTTCAATGACCTTCACCTGATAGCCCGCATCATGCAATAAGCGCGCGGCAGACAAGCCCGCCATGCCTGCACCAATAATCAAGAGTGGTTGGTCGCTCGGTTGAGCAAGAGCTTTCATGTTTGCTGAGTATTTTAAGAGTACTGGCGTGAGTAGAGTAATCGGCATCATTTGCAACAACTTTCGTCGGCTAATCAATGTTTTCATAATACAACCTCCGTTTTTAATTAGGGATACGCTATCAATGACTATGGAATCCGCACCTCACACCTTTGGTCTGTGATTGCACAACGCCCTACTTCTTGCTCATTCCATAACACACGGAAGTGAGACACAACGCCTCTTGCTATCCAAAAAATCTGATTATCTGAACCTTGAAGGGTAACGAGCGAGTTGTAGCCACCACATTGTGGGGGATTTAAGTGATTGGTTTCTTGTATAATCTCAATCGCCACGCACTGACCCGGCTCAACCACATTGAAGCCAATCGTCCAGCGCAAGCCATCAAAGACATGACTTAGAACGTTGCCATTCGCATCCAGTGCTTCAAAATCCAACGGCGATACTCGTATCGAATTTTGTGTTGGATTATGCCAGTAGAAACTATGCTCATTCCAATATAAGAAGACTTGTTGCCCATTTGGGAAGAGTACAGTCGGTGGAGATGTCAACACCGCTGGGGAATCCGTCGGATTATCGGGCGTGGCTGTCGCTGGAAGTTGGGTTGCTGTGGGCGGAATCGGAGTTGCCGTCGGTGCGGGGTTTGTTTCCGTAGGAGGGTTCACCGTTGCAGTTGGTGGAATATCTGTTGGTAAGGCAGTTTCTGAAGCAACAATAGCAACACCACTTGCTGTTGGTATCATTGTATTTTCACTGTCAACGTTATCATTCGCTCCACTAGACAGCAAGATACCGGCGACAATAACCAACAGAAGTAGCACAATTGGAATCAATAGTAACCAAGGAAAAGAACGTGTTCCCGATCCACGCCTTTGTTGGGGTGCGTCGGTTTTGGACAGCGTGGGGATCGGATGCGTGCGTTGCCCTTCCACGGACTTTCCAGTATCAGGGATGAGTGGCTCGGAGGGAATGTAGGTTGCCTTCTGTTCGATGCTGAGTGCCACTCGCTCTGAAACGGTCTGAGACGATATCGAACGCTGTGGCGCAACCATACCCTCTGGCAAAGGAAGTCGTTCTGCGGTATCGACAACCCTTGCATCCTGAGAGAGCGCGTCATTCAGTTTGTCCATAAATGCTGATGCGGTCTGATAACGTTCCGCTGGGTCTTTTGCCAAAACTTTTAGCAAAATATCTTCAACCTCTTGGGATAAAGCACCATTGAGTGATCGTGGCGACGGAGGTTCCATCGACAGATGCTGGAGCGCAACCGCTGTCGGAGACGGATCATCAAAGGGGACGATACCTGTGAGCATCTCATACAACATAATCCCCAGCGAGTACACATCCGATTGGGGAACTGCTGATGCCGAATGCAGAGCCTGTTCTGGAGACACATAATGCGGTGTGCCTAAGACCTCCCCGACTGACCCCTGTTGAACATCGAGGGCAAGTCCAAAATCCATCAACACCACGCGATTTTCACTGGATACCATCACGTTGGCGGGTTTGACATCACGATGGATGACATCACGCTGATGAGCATAATCTAACGCACTGGCAACCGCTTGTCCGATTCGGATGACATCATCATGGGGCATCAGACTCTCTGAGTCAGCATATTCCCGAAGCAAGGAGGCAAGATCAAGTCCGTCAATATACTCCATCACAAAATAATAGAGGTCGTCGCTCTTGTCGGCATAGTAGACTTGAACGATGTTTTCGTATCGCCATGTTGCAACAGCTTGAGCTTCACTGATGAACCGATCGGTATAATCCGCCTCGTTGCGAAATTGGGCATTAATGACTTTGATGGCAACCGGACGTTGTAGATTAATGTCTATCCCATAATAGACTTCAGCCATGCCACCACGACCCAATAAACGCTCGACCTTGAAATTAGCCAGTTGTCTACCAATTAACGACTCAGTTGACACAGTGCTTTCCTTTCAACGTTTGTATATCACAACCTCCCAGAACAATCCTACCTCAAAGGAATGTCCAGCTTGGGCTAATTAATGGCGAGATAGCAGAACAACGAACACATCCTGATTTTATCTCTACAGATGGATATATTTGGCATTCGACCTGTTGGGGTTGACACTGAGTAAACTCCCTTGAACCCCTTATCTACTTAAGTATAAGGGCGTTTTACTAAATTGAACTATCCAACCCCCTAATTATTGGGGGGTAAAAATGACAACCTCACTGCGTCAAGAGTCGTAGAAGGAAGTGTACAGGTATCAACTAAAAGTAGAGGATTGAAATGAGAACCTATCGGACACATCACAGACACAGTGGACCCTCACTGGGTATGATTTTTCTGGGTTTAGCCATGTTTTGGCTCTTTGGCTGGAAGGTGTTCTTCCTAATTCCCCTGTTCATGATGATGGGCTTCTGGGGATGGTCACGCCCAGCATATGTCCACGTTGATGAAACTTGGGATGGCGAAAAGCCGAAAGGCAAACCCAAGCGCGATGACTACTATATCGAAGACGACACCCCATTCGTCTAGCTGAACACAAAACGGTAGGTCCATGCACCTTCCGTTTTTTTGATTCCCATCATCTGCTGAACCCCTAATTATTGGGGGTAGACCGTCAAGCACCTTCACAAATAATTTAATAACTTTATATCGACAAGAAACATTGTATATGTCTGTTGAATTTCAATTAACTACAAGTCTAGAACTATTATTGGCTACTTTTCTAAGTATGCTTGTCGGTCTCGAACGCGATCGACGGAATCAACCTGCTGGTTTGCGGACACACATGCTGGTTGGGTTTGGAGCGTGTCTGTTTACGATTCTATCGTTTCATGCCTTTCCAGGTTCCGATCCATCACGGGTAGCCGCCCAAGTTGTCACCGGTATTGGCTTTCTTGGTGCAGGGACAATTCTGCATTTGCGCCAGACCGCCAATGGTGTCGCTGATGTCAAACATCTAACCACAGCCGCCAGTATATGGGCGACAGCCGGTATTGGGATGGCAGTTGGCACAGGAGCTTGGCTATTGGCGATCAACGGCACATTAATCACATGGATTATTCTGGCTGTAGTTCGCCGTCTTGAACCCGATAAATCATGACCTAAAACAGCTTGTATCGCATTTCTACTTTTCATCAGAAAAAATCGGAAATCCACCTACCGTTTTTGATTCCCATCGCCACTGAACCCCTAATAATTGGGGGGTATCTTGAAGTCCTTCTGCTTGTGATTTCAAGTGACGGCAAATCAACTGGCAAACCAACAATGAATTCATTGCAACAACTCGCGCGACAATTAGGCAAAGTACTCTTGGGAATCAGCTTGGCATGGATGATTAGCTGGAAACTTCCCGTCTTGATTCCCGTGTTGATGATGGTGGGCATCGGCTATTCGGT
Source organism: Anaerolineae bacterium (assembly GCA_028284565.1). The sequence continues at coordinate 5,952 of JANQRM010000244.1, forward strand.
CTCAAACTATGACACCGAAAAACCAAAGCGCAAACCCAAACGCGACGATGATGCCCTCATAAGCTAACCAACCCCACATTGCTAGCGACATGCCACCTGCTATAATCGCGGGATGTTGTCAAAACGCTCGATTCGTCGCTTATTTTGGGGGTGTCTTATCCTGTGGGGAATTCTGATCGCCCTACAGCTTATCCATCTCAGCACACCGGTTCATATCACCGACACAAACGGCGAGTCGACTGTTGAAATCACCATCCAACCCGGCACAATTCACTTTCCCAATCAGGACGTACAGGTCAGATGGGAACTCGACGGAATCCAATCCGTCCACATTGACGGACAGGGGACTATCGGAGCAGGCGACACCACCTTCGTTGCCGATGCCTGCAATGCACTTGCTTTTAATGTGGTCTACAGCGACGGAACAGAAGCGAGCTTCCATGCCCAACCCCGCCTTAGCATCACCGACCCCGTAACAATACTATTGGTCATTTTGGGCATAGGTGTCCTTCTTTTGGCTGGACATGCCTATCGGATACCTATCGCAACACCAGTTTCCGACAGCCTTTTTCAATTACCAGCTACCCTCGCTGACTTCAAACAGAGCCGAATATTGTGGAAATGGCTCTTGCTCTTAGGTGTTGTATTGCCCGTCATTTATTCGACTATCCCACTTTGCAATGGGCAGAACTTGGTGAACTTTGGCTTCGACACCTTTCAAATGGCTGGGTTTTATTTACCGATTATCATCAGCTTATTCTTATTCATTTTCTCCATCATTCGCAATGAAGTTTTTTACTACGGGATACGCCAATGGGTCTATCGCACACCTCAGCCGATTGTCATCACCATTGTCATTATTTGGTGGGGGCTGGTCTTCAGCCAGATTGCAAAGTGGGCGTATCAATTGCCCGTTGTCCCTGTCCTCATCACAGGAGCGTGGTTCGCCCTTGTCGGCTTTACTATCGTACTCGTCAACGCAACCAGTCCGAATCGACGTGCATTATTCGCAAACCTCACACGAGAACGCCTGACCCAACATCGCGTTCCTATCCTCATCATCGGTTTGGTACTCGGCTTGCTACTATGGTTCACCCCATGGCAAATGTTCATTGCCTACACTTGGTTACAGATGCTCATTGGAGTTGCGTTGTTCGTTCTGCCGGGACTATTCGTCCAACAGTGGTTTCATCGTCAACAAGCATGGAGCCTGAGTCGCGCCATCAGTCTAGGCTTTGTCTTGTCCGTCACGATGACCGCCCTACTCGGCTTCGTCAGCAATCTACTTGGCTTATCCATGACCGCCGTACAAGCTGGCTTGTTTATCATAGGCTTTTTGGCATTTGTTGCCTTACTTTGGGACGGACAATGGAGCTTACCCCCGACCAAGACCGAATACCCCCGTCTGGTAGCTGGTCTCATGTTGATCGCAATCATGGCGATGCTCTTCATAAGTCGGATGCCCTTTGCCCATTTCGCTTATAATACTGCTTTCACAGGCGATTATCATTCACAGACTGCCTATGCCACCTACTTTTCCGAAGCAGAGCCCTACGCTTACCAAGAGGTCTTCCTCGGCACAGATACCCCAACTCCACCGCGCTTTTGGTTTTTCTATTGGTCGCTTTCACACGCCCTCATTGACCAACTCGCCAACACCCATGCGAGTGTCAGTGTCTTAATCTTAGGGTCCTTCACTGCCATCATTGCCTTCATCAGCAGTTATGCGCTTGCCCGACGCTTAGGCTTGAATCGCATCATGGCATGGTTAGTCATTCTGGTACAAATCGCCAGCTTTGCACTCACATTGGAGAACTTCGAAGTCGGACAAGTTTTCGTCCAATGGACAGCCATCGACAAAGGCATTTTGACCTTCATCTTTACACCGGTTGTCCTATCCCTCTTGTTAGGATGGTTGGCAAAACCCACACGCCGAACCTTCAGCCTATTGTGCCTTGCCATAATTGGAATGCCCTTCACCCACCCAGTCATGACCGCCGTGACAGTACTCGTCTGTGGATTCATCTTGCTCTTTGATACGCTCGTCACCCGACGCATCAAGATACAATTATTGGCTCTGCTTGATTTAGGGATTGCTGTCGCCCTGCCTTTTACAAACCTCCTCCTTGCCTCACAATCCAATTCAGCCTTAAATGAAATGATTACCGTTGGACCGGACTTTTCCGTTGCGCCCGATTTTCATCGAGACCTGCTCATTGTAAGCGACAACGGACAATATCGTATTGCGACGCATTTGGTCGATGCCTTGCCCTTTGTTCTTGCTATAGTCTCGCTTGGCATCTTGCTCATTCGCACCCCACGAGCCATCTCCACACGCTTTGCACTTGCCACACTGATTCCTCTCGGCATCGTCTTGTTTCCGCCAACCGCTTCAGTACTTGGACGCGCCATCACCCCCTTCCAGCTGTGGAGGGTTCCATGGATCGTCCCCTTGGGTGTGGTCATTCTCTTGGGGTATCATCAACTGCAACAACGCCTACCGCAACAAGGGCGGCAAGTCCTCATCGCACTCATCGCACTCGGTTGCCTCGCGATCACCATTACAGGCTTCCAACAATCCGTATGGGCAATTGCCGATATTGAATCCGCGAGAGAAGACAATGCAGACCGCCCGATCCGTGTTCAGCAGGTTTACGCCAACATGGGCAGGTATTTAGCAGAACATGCACAAGACAATGCGCTCATCATCGGTGATCCCATTCTTGCCTCATGGATTCCCACGTTATCGGGCAACAGTGCCGGGCTTATTTTCCGCAGTCCACAAAACATGACCGGACATGCGGGTATTCCACTAGATGAATCCCAAGCACGATACGATGCCTATCTGCAATTTTTTCAGAGCGACGACGACCAAGCACGCATTGACATTCTAAATACCTATGATGTCGATTATCTGATTATCAGTCGCAACCAACCCACCATTCACGATTTCGCTAATCGTTATGATGCAGTCGAAGAAGTGGATACATTCGGCATCTATACGCTTTACGCGGTGACATCTCCATGAACCGACGTATCCTCATAGGCAGTCTTACGGTTGGTTTCCTCATTCTTTCTTTACGAGTATCCTATCTCACCACCAGCCAAACCATCACCGACACACCCGCCGACAGCGCATCCGTTCACTTCACACTGCAACCGTCCATTGTTTTTTATCCCCAACAGATGGTAGAAGTCGCTTGGCAACTCGAAGGCATTCAATCCGTCTTTCTAAACGAGAATGGACGAATCGGCGCAGATAAATTTTCTGAAGCCATCAATCACTGTAGCCTCTACACCTGGTCAGTCACCTTCCAAGATGGCACAACCCGCGACTATGAATTGCAACCCCATTATCTGTGGACAGATGGCCTCTTATTCCTCATTATTGGTGTTGGATTATCACTCTTGCTATTCTTTGGGAATCATCACCTACGCCACCGACTTGGACTCTTGCTCATTGGACTGCTTCATCTGACACTTGGCTACCATTTATTCCCAGTAACCTGTGACCATCCTCTGAACCACATCGTTCAACCCTTAATTACCGTAGCCTATGGGATGACTCTGCTTCTGTTCTTTATCTTCTGGCTTATCAGTTGGCACAAACCACATCAACTCGATTCCAGGCGTGTCTGGCGATTAGGTCTCGCGTCATTTGGTCTCGCTCTCGTCGTTATCACACTTCGCCCGACCTTCATCACGCTCTTTGACGAATACCCGTGGTTTATCCCCCTTATTCCATTAGTGATAAGCCTCATCTTGCTCGCACAATTACCAAATGCTCCAGCAGTTGCGCATCATCTGCGACTTGGAGTCATTGGAATACTCTCCCTAGTCGCCATCGGCATCAACCTCGCTAATCCCCTTAATCGACCCTCCCCCAATCTACTTAACGAAGATAATAGCTTGCAATCCGCCAACCCATCCGTCTTTCCCGATATCGCGGTCTATGCAGGCGAACATTTTGCAGGTTGGGAATACAACTATCCCATCAATGCAGAGGGAGTACGACAAGCCTTGTGGCAATTGCGTTGGAGCGAACTGCTTCCCAATGCTATCGACTATGACAGCGCCTTGACCACAACCGAACACGACGCACTCCTCGTCCTACCCCATACCATCGTGACCAACACCCTCACTGATGAAGACTTTGCCTTTGTCGCATCGGATGCAGAGAGAGGAAGACTCTGGTTTCTGCGTTATGAAGACCAGCTCTGGTTTGTCCCAGAAATCCATGTGCCAGAAAGATTCCTAAACTCATGATTGGGCAATGGCTCTTTTTGGTCGGATTACATTTGGTGGGTTGTTTGCTTTTCCTCCCCCTTCGTCCCAAAATCCCGCTTGCCTTTATCAGTCTTACGGGTTTCCTATGGGGCAGTGTCGCGTGGGTATTGATGAGTCTCATTGCGCTTTTGACAGTTGGCTTTTCGCCAATACTAGTATTGCTCTTCTTGGGGATATTGCTGGGGATTGTCTGGTGGATAGCGTGGGGCGGAAGCAACGTCCAACTCCAGCGTACAGACGGCTTCGGGATTCTCGCCGGACTCATCCTTATCGGCATCCTCGCCATCGTCTTCATCAACGGCAATCGCGCCATTGCTACTGTCGATTCCTTCTCGAACATCGCCATCGGACGTGCCATCATCCGTGATGGTTTTCTGCCTCAATACCGAACCTTCCTCAGCACGTCTGGCATCTTCTTACCGATTCTGCAAGGAACGAGTGTCTTTATGGGCGATGCCTATCTCTGGGCATTCCAACCCTTGCTTACCGTCACCGGACTTTGTGCGCTCGGCATCATACTCCTCTATCAACTGCTTCAGTCCTTTGGCAATTCACGTTGGCTCTCATTAACAATCATGTTGGGGGCATTGCTTTTTGTGGGGACAACCTACCATGCCATCTACCAAGCCTACAATATTCACTCCAACGCCCTCGCCAGCATCTACCTCCCACTAGCGATGGCTTGCTTTTACATAGGACTCAATCGCCAAGCCGTCACATGGATGCTTCTGGGCATGGTTGCACTTGTGGCTTTCTCCTTCGCACGTCCAGAAGGAATTATCTTTTCCCTCCCCTTACTCGTCTTGATATTAAGTCAACAACGCTTCAGTTACCATCAACATCGCAATCTTTTCCTACCCTATGTTGCTATTGTTGGCGCGTGGTCAGTCTGTCTTTTAATCTTTTCCAGCAGTGCCTCACGACTTCTGAATGCCGGCACCCTCTATCTGATATTAGGTGCATTAGCTGGCATAACCCTTCTCCTCTTCGCACCCAAATGGACAATCGTTCAGCAACGCCTCATCCCCTATTTGCCTCAATTGATGCTTCTAGGGGTGGTCTTCACACTCGTCGGACTAACCATCTGGAAACCGCAGAGTGCCAGCACCATCATCAACACGATCAAAAATATGTATGTGCAAGACACCTCACTGTGGGGCGTGACATGGATGGTGATGGTCGCGGTATTCGTCGCTAGCTTCACCTTGCCTGCCCTTCCCCATTCAGCACTGTTTCGTTATGGATTACCCATTCTCTGGTTACTCACGCTCGTAATCAGCTTTGTCCGAGCCGACCCCTACTACGTCGCATGGTTCGACTCCGGCAATCGTATGCTGACTCACGTCTATCTTGCCTTCATCTTCTATTTACTGCTGACTCTTGCCTATCGACATCAAGCTACGAGGGACTAATCCCCCACATAGCTATAGACAATCTGCTCAGACGCGCCGGGTTCAAGTGTGATTTCCCAGCGGAACAAATTACCCTCTTGACGCATCGGCTCATGCGAGAACGTGAAATTGACGGCATCGGCAGGATAAACATTCACCACTTCCATGATAATTGTCTCACCCGTGAAGTTCTCTAAAGCCAGAGTCACATCATACTTGGTATCCC
>JANQRM010000248.1 GCA_028284565.1 Anaerolineae bacterium
TGCCCAATCACCCAATTCGTCATGAATCCGCCACAACTCCCACCTGTGACTCCCATACGATTGCCATCAATATAGGGACGCGCTACCAACTCATCGACACCGAGCATAATCTCCTCGTAGTCTTTCCCACCTTGGTCGCCTTCACTGGCTTTCGTCCATGCTTGACCATACCCTGCTGTTGTGCCGCGTTGATTGAAATACGCCACAGCATAGCCCGAATTGGCATAAATCTGAAACTCATGATTGAAATCCCATGAGAACATCGAGCAATGTACATACAGCACGAGGGGATATTGCTTATCGGGTTCAAAGTCGAGGGGTTTCATCAACCACGCATGGACTTTCGCATCATCCACACCGTCATACCAATAGCTTTCGGGGGTTGCCAGCCGATGGTCACGTAGCCATGGATTGAGGTCAGTCAGCTTGGTGCTTTCACCATTGTCCCAGATGTACAACTCGCCCGGATTCGAGGGGTCAGCTTGCCCATAAGCAACCTTACCACCCACTGCCGGACTATATTCAAAGGTCACACTCTCACCACTGACCAACTTTTCATACTCGCCAGATGTGTTGATGCGATAGAGATTCGTTGCACCTTGTTCCGTCAGCAAGAAGTAAATCCACGAGTCACCCACTGCCCACTTCATCGTGACGTTCGCGAGTCCTTTGCGTTGGTCTGCAACGGCATAATTGCCAATTTCTTCATCAATATCCGCCCCCAACTTAATCGCTGTCCCTGCCGAGACATCTGCCAGATGCGGTTGCCAGAAGTTGCGACGATTCACAGGCGGGGCGTGATTGTGTCCAGCGAAAGTAATATAGCGGTCACCTTCACCCCACATCGGGCTAACAGCCGTGCCTTGCCAATCCTTAATGAGCAATGTCGGCTCACCATGCGGGAAATCACAGACGAGTATCTGTCCATATCCTAGCGGGACATTTTGCTCCCGTGCCATCCCCACAAACGCCAAGCGTGTCCCACTATTGCTCCATTTTGGTGATGAGTAATCACATTCTCTGCGTGTGACTTGTACCATATCGCCTGTGTTCAATTCCAAGACCCAAATCTGCGTAAAGCGGTCATGCACCCAGCCAGCCCCATCTTGCTTATAACGCAAACGACGCACCACTTTGACGGTGGGTTGTGGGATATTCGGCGCAGGTCCACGGTCTTCAGGATGTTGAATGGGTGTCCAGCGCACCCCGACTAATTTCATCCCATCAGCAGACCAATCCAGACTGCCTAGTGGAAAACCTGCAATAGGGTAGATTTGCTCCACTTCTTCATCAACTGACCAAACACGAACCGAGTTACTATCATCCTCACGATGGCTATAAGCAATCCGTGAACCATCCCGACTCCATGCCACAGAAGACACTTGGCAATCGGATGTCGTGATGCGCTGTGGGGCAGGGGAGTCGAGTTTACGTAGATAGAGGTGCGTAATATAGCCATTCGATTCAGCATCCGGACGACGGATCGTATAAGCAATGTACATTCCATCAGGAGACAGGGCGAGTTCATCCAACCAGCGAAAGTTCATCAAATCTTCGGGAATCAAACCCCGTCGCCGATTGACTTGGATGCTCTCTACCATATTGATTTCCCCTCTCGCTATTTTCCCACGCTACGGAATTAGATTGTTGACGGTCTCCTCGACCACGCCAAAAAAGCAACACCAATGTCCTTCTAAAACGGATGGACGCGCCCGCATCCCAAAAATCACCCCGTTCTGTGGCGCACGGACTTCACCCGCGACATCACCATAGAGGTTATAGACTGTGCCAATCAGCGTGCCTGCTTCGATTTCTGTTTCAAAAGGTAGATCAGGATTGCCCACATACATCCCGGTTGCTGGAGCCAACAATGGAATCTGATAGCCCATGCGCCATTCGGGTTCATACTCTGCCTCGCCATCAATCATGTTGTAATGACGCATCACATTGAGATAGCCCTCCGCAAGATCATTGGCAATGGCATGGAAATCACTTGTCAAAGTTCGGCAATTCCCACCAAGCTCGACAGTGACTCCAGCTTTGCCCAACGCACCCATCTGTGAACTTGGATTACCCCCGCCTGTGCCACTACGGAACACCAGCGACCACTTCTTACCCATCGCGGCGGCGAGTTCTAAACTTGGTGGGTTATCTGATGCAAAAATCATATGTGCCAAATAGGAATGTTCCCCACCAGAGTGAATCGCGATTTGCAAGTCGCAATTGTCTTTCATCGCTTGCCAATGAGCATAAGCCACACGCTCCGTCGGATAGCCATTCTCCTTGCCCGGATAGAGTCGATTCATATCATACGAGAAGGTATCCAAAGGATCACCCCGTGTCCCAGCCGTGAAAGCTTGTACATTCATCACCGGAACAGCCACTACCGTGCCGCGTAGATTGTTTACGTCGATTTGTTCCAACGCCTTAAAGATCGAAAAGGGACCTTCCGGTTCATCCCCATGTGTCGCGCCATTCAGCCATAAAATCGGACCCTCCTCAGCTCCACGATACACAAGGATAGGGATTTCTCGTGCTTGCCCGTACATATCCCCTTGAATAGGAATGCCACCGCGCTTCACTTCGCCCGGCATTGCCGAAACCGTTCCGATTTGTAATGCCTCTGCCATTTGCTGTCCTTACTGTGTCCGTCTATAAAGTAAATTCCACACCGACATCTTGTGCCAATTCGCGCAAGCCCTCCACCGTCTCCCGTGAAACTGGGATACCTCTGCCCTGCCGTTCACGCATCCGATCAAATTCCACTTCGCCGGGTAATATCACCGGACGAGTTGCGTCAATTGCATCAGCCCCTTTGACTTCGCCCACCAAATGCTCAAGCCGTGAATCAAATTCAGCTTGTGTCATAAAGGCAGTGGGATTAATTGCCATCATCATATGCCCCACATCATAATTCTGATCATCTTGGAAGACCGTCAAGCCAAACAACGCACCTGTCATCACGCCCGACAACACATCCGTTATCAAGCTCAAGCCATAGCCCTTGTATTCACCAATTGGCAACAAGGGTCCATCCATCGCGGCAGAGGGGTCCGTTGTCACTTGTCCATCGGGCGTTAATGCCCAATTATCTGGCATCGGTTGACCTTCACGTTCATACCAGCGCATCATCCCCTTGCCGGACATCGTAAGTGCCATATCCAGCACAATTGGGGGATGGTCGGGTCGAGGAATAGCTATTCCCCACGGATTTGTCCCCAAGACTACCTTTGCCGACCCCCACGGAGCCATCTCCGCTTTCGCATTCGTGAATGACCAGCCAATCAATCCTGCTTTAGCCGCAGTCCACGCATGATAGCCTGCAATGCCAAAGTGATTACTATGCCGGACTCCGACCATTGCCACGCCCGTTTGTTTGGCTTTTTCCACAGCACGTTCCATCGCTCGATGTGCCGAGACATAGCCGAAGCCCTTCTTCGCATCGAGTAGAGCATAACTTGAACCATCCGTGACCCATTCCATGTCGGCATTGGGAATAATGCCACCATTTTTGACACGCCGATGATACCGAAACAGCTTTTCTAAACCTTGTCCCTGACCCGGATGCCACCATTGCGAAGCGGTCATCAAGCCATCGCTGATAATCTCGGCTTCGTCTTGTGTCGCGCCCAACGCCATCATGATTTTCTCAGCAAATGCACGCAATGTATCGAGTGAATAATGATTGACCAGTTCGGTATCTTTGATGTCGTATGCCATGCCAAGTCGCTTTCTTAGGTGAAGGGATAGCCAATCGGACTGAGGACAGCTTCATTGACGACAAATTCTTTTGGAGTTGTCACCAGATGCCCGATGTAACGCGCTACTTCATCAGGATTCATCGTCTCGCTCGCGGGTTTGCCACCGATGGGTGCGCCCCGCCAGCCGGTATCCATACTGCCCGGATACAAGATCGTCGCGCGTAAATTATGTTCTTTACCAGCAACAGCCATCGAATGATTGAGTCCTGTCAGACCGAATTTCGCGCCACCATACGCCGGACTACCGCCACCCCGAACACCTGCCGTGCCAGAGATATTAATCACATAGCCTTGCCCACTCGCGGTCAGCGCATCCCACAGCGCACGAGTCAGATAGAATGCGCCTGTCAAATTCACACCAATGACCGTATCCCAATCATCCAGACTTGTTTCATGGAAGGTACGTGGAGCTGGAATACCCGCGTTATTAATGAGAATGTCCACGCCACCGAGTTCATCCGTGATTTTTTTGGCACAGGCTTGAACTTGCGCTTTATCCGCAATATCGCAGGGAACAGCTAAAGCCTTTCCGCCCTTAGATATAATCGTATCCACCGTTTGATTAAGGGGTTCGGGCGTTCTCGCAACGCAAGCAATCGTCGCGCCCAATTCCGCTAGATGATAGGCTACAGACTGCCCCAAGCCATGACTTGCGCCTGTGATAACTGCAAATTGCCCCTCCAATGCTTGACTCATCATCCCTCCCCTTAACTCACATCGACCCGCGGTTTTTCACCAGAGAGAATCCGTACCATCTCCTGCAAACCTTCGGACAATTCCAAACCCCGATTTGTGCCAGTCCCACCGCCAATATGCGGAGTTAGAATGACGTTATTCAAAAAGCATAAAGGACTGTCTTCATAAAGGGGTTCATAGGTGAAGACATCCAAACCTGCTCCAGCAATCCGTCGCTCAGTTAGCGCATCAATCATTGCCTCTTCATCAATGATTCCACCCCGTGCAATGTTGACAATGTACGCAGATTCTTTCATCAGGGCGATTTGCTCAGCCCCAATCATGCGCTCTGTTTCTGGGGTATGCGGAGTCGCTACACAGACATAATCACTCTCCGCAAGCAAGTTATCCAAATCACGATATTCGGCATCAAAACGTTGTTCCAGTTCGTGGGATAGAGGTGTGCGCTTTGTATAGAGATTCTTCATCCCCATCACACTCGTCCGACGCGCCAGTTCACAGCCAATCTCACCCATGCCGATGATTCCCAGCGTCTTATCGCGTACCTCATGCACACGCATATTCTTCATCCAATGGAACGCCATCTTCCACTGTGCGGTGATTTCTGGCTTGATACCCCGATAACGATACGCACCCGTTGCCACACTCTCATGCGAGGCGAGCAGGTCTTTGCTCAGGGACATGATGAAGGTCAACGCCAGTTCCGCTACACAATTGGGACCCTTACGTGGCGCACAAGCGAAGGTCAAATTTCTCCCACGAACTGCCTCTACATCGACGTTGGTGTAACTACGCCCCAGCTTCAACACCGCTTTTAGATTGACAAGTTTGCCCAGTAATGCACTATCAACTGAGGCAGTTTGCGTCACCAAGCCATCAATATCCCCTGATGCTAAAGCCTGTACATCCTGTGAGTCCGTCGCACATACCAACTCCAGTTGCGGGAAATCGGAGGTAATCTGATCAACGGTACTGGCATAATCCGAGTCGGTAATCAATATTTTCCAAGAAGTCTTTTGGTCACTCATCATTTACGCTATCCCATAATATTCTTCATGGCGATTTGCATCCGTTTCAATCCCTCCTTGAGCTTATCTTCTGGCTGGAGGAAGGTCATCCGCAGATAATCCTTACGGTCTTTCGAGAATGCTTCCCCTGGATAAGCAAGGATATGCTGATCAGTCAACATACGCTGGGCAACTTCGGCACTGCCCATGCCTGTAAAGCTAATATCTGCAAAGACAAATTGCCCGCCCTGTGGCATCCCATAACTAATCCCGGCAGCATCCAAAGCATCCAGTACCATCCGGCGCCGTTTGCGATAGGCTTCTGCCATCATCTCGACTGGCTCTTGGGGACCGGTCAATGCGGCGAGTCCCGCATATTGTGAAATAATCGACGTACCACCATTCAATGCAGATTTGATTTCCTTCACGCGCACCATCAAATCCGCTGGACCCACAACCCAGCCCAATCGCCAACCCGTCATCGAATAGGCTTTGGACAGCGCGTTCAAAGTGAGTGTCCGTTCTTTCCCACCGGGCAATGATGCCGGACTAACATGCTCAAAATCGTCATACACAAACAAGTCATAAATGTCATCCGCCAAAATCATCAGGTCATGGTCGATGGCAATCTTCATGAGAGCGTTCATATCATCCGGCGAGATCACATTCGCAGACGGATTATTTGGCGACACCAAAAGCATCGAGCGTGTCTTATCCGTCACGGCTTTCCGCACATCTTCTGGGTCTGCCCGAAAATCATTTTGTGGGAACGTCTGTATCTCGACTTTGACACCACCCGCGAAATCCAGCGAGTCGTTGTAGGTGTTGTAATTGGGTTCTGGGATAATCATCTCATCACCGGGGGATGTCACCGCCATCACCATCAGAAACAAGGCTTCTTGTCCACCGTTCGTCACAATCACTTCCGTTTCGGGGTCGACATCAATGTTATTGACACGCTTCACCCGTTCCGCAATCGCTTCCCGCAGTGCAGGCAATCCTTCTACTGGCACAGGGTCAGCATGATGATGCACCATGGCTTCTTTCGCGGCGCCGACAATATGTTCCGGCGTATCAAAATCAGGGTCACCACGTCCCATAATAATCGCATCATCATACGTCCGCGCTTCTCCAAACAAGGCATACAACAAACTCGTTCCAGTTTTCTTTTTCTCGTTACTCATCGTGATATGTCTCCCCAAATTCCACTAAACCACTGCGCTCAGTGCCTGCTCTGTTTGATGTCCCACACTAAGGCGAATTACATCTTCTGCGCCAAAATCTTCTCCATCTGCTACTTGAAAACCTGCGTCATTCAAAGCCCCCTTAATGTTTGATTTGTTCCCACCACCGCGGATAGCGATGACATTGACCGCTTGCCCATCAATCACTTCCAAATTGGCTTGACGTGCCATCTCGAGCAGCTTACTTTTGGTATCACTGAGCTGTTGATATTGTTGGGTATGATGGTCGGCAAACAACTTACTCGCTTCCAACGCGGCGAATTGTGTTGGTGTACTCGTACAGATTGCCATGATTTGCTTCTGAGATTGCATCGCAGGCACTAAGTCTTCTGGGGCGACGATATAGCCGATGAACCAACTGGCTAATCCCATCCCGGGGAAGGCTTCACCAATACCCACTGCGCCTTCCGCTTGTCCAAGTAAGGAGGCATATGTACTATCATCCACCCACGGAGCTAAGCCTTGATCCCATATCACTGTCGCGTTGTTCGCGTTGGCAAGATTGGCAATTTCCGCGACATCGTCTGATGAAAAACATTCACCGGTCAGGCGAGATGGCGATTCCAGATAAAGCAGACGACTACCACTCTCAATCGCAGAACGGATGCTATCCACCGATGGCAAGGCACTTTGGGAAGCATCCACCGCAATAGTCGTCACCTCACGCACTCGCATCCCATTGATTTTCAATACGCCCGGATGCACGACTTCGGGCAGTGCAATCGCACCGTCAAAATTTTCACTAATTTTCTGGACGGTCAAAAATCGTGACTCTTGAACACCCGCTGTTACCATTACATTCCCCGTGACATACGATGCCCCATAGAGATTATTTAGATAGTCCGCAATCGCATTCCGAAAGGGACCAATCCCCGGCACATCAACATAATGCGTATTGCCATCCTCCAATGCCTTTGAGGCACTTGCAATGATTTGCTCATCCAAGGGTGCAATCATCGAATCCGCACTTAGGTCTTTATCATCATGCATTATGGGATGTGGGAGGTTACGGTTTAGGTCAGCATTTGCTTGATGCTGTGCTAATAAGGTGCTTTTCGTTTGAGATACCACAAAACTCTCTCCTACTAAAAATTATTTATGGATATTGAATGTCAAAGGCTTCCTCGTTCCATGTACCAACAATTTCATCACCAATTGAACCCACGTGCTCACTGATCAATCGGACAGAAGTATCCAAATCTTCACGTTCTATCGCTTCCACAATCATGCGATGGTTTCTGGCGATTTGGTACATATCACCTTTTTGCTGATTTCGTAAGGACATCACCTGCCGAACCCGTTGCGATACACTATTCCAGAACATCGTGAGCAGGTCGCTATCTGCATACCGAATCAAGATTTCATGGAATTGACGGTCAATCTGGTTGAGGTCTTGGAGATTGTCTCGTTCTGCCACCAGTACCATCGCATCGCAACAGGCGTGAAGTTCCTTAATAACTCTTGAGAGTTGATCAGATCCGAGGATGCGACGTACCGCAAACGCTTCTAACATCCCCCGCACAATGAAGATATCTTCAATATCTTTCCGCGAAAGTTGTTTGACCGTCGGCACACGATAGGGAACAGCTTCAACCAGACCTTCTGCACTCAAGGCTTGGATGGCTTCGCGCGTGGTGGCATTGCTAACACCCAGTTGATTAGCAAGGTCTGTGCCGACAAGAGGTTGTCCGGGCTTTAATTCACCACTCACAATCGCAGAACGTAATGTTTCCTGTACTCGATCCTTTAACGATTTGGAGTCTATCCGTTCCATAAATATTCACTTAAAAACAAGTTGACAAAAACAACATGCAATTTTTATAATCTATTGCCGATTGTCGACAATCTTTTCTTGAATGGGGTTGATTATAGAAACTCACCTGTAGAGTTGTCAAGCAATTGGGTTCAATTCATCACAAATTGACGGACTTGCAAAGGTTATTGAAACAACATGACACATCCTCCAAAGACGTGGCAAGATCGTCTCTGGCAAGTTCGTGGACTGAACCAGCAAGTCGTAACTTTTTTCCTCCATAGTCTAATTTTCCACATCGGCTTATTGGGGATTACCGATGTCCTACTCAATTTTTATCTGGTGAGTATTGGCTATGATGCCGAAATAATAAGTGCACTTCAAGCCATTCCGCGATTGAGTGGCTTTCTGACCGGATTACCTATTGGGCTAGTTGCGAATCGATTCGGCAAACGCCGAATGATTATTCTCTCTTCATATGGCATTGCTTTATGCACAGCGGCTGTTGTCCTTGCACCATCTCTCTTGCTCATTACCATCAGTCGATTCTTTTGGGGCTTTTTCTTTGGTGCGGGACAAGTTGTCAAGCCACCTTATATGGTCACGCTCACCCACCGAGATGAACACACTGCTCAATTTGCCTACCACAATCTCATTAGCATGACAGCCGTTTCTGTGGGAAGTGTGATTGGCGGATTCTTACCGTTATTAGTTTCAGGCTTGTTTTCCATTTCTGCTATTGACCAGCTTCCGCCAGAGCAGACCTCTTTAGCCTATCGCGGGTCAATATTACTTGCTTCGGTTCTCATCGCTGTGAGCGTTTTACCCCTTTATCGTCTCCCAGATGATCGAGTAAGAAGTGATAAGTCAAAAGAGAATCGTAAATATTCTAAGCTATATACGCCGTGGATAACTATTTTCAAACTCTCTTTTCCCTTGTTGGTCTTCGGCATTTCTGGGGGATTGACTTTTCCCTTCTTTAACCTCTTCTTCCGGGAACAATTTGGCGTTGCAGATAATGTTGTTGGGACAGTCATCGCACTTGGTTGGCTTGGGATGGCGCTGGCACCACTCATGAATCCAACATGGGAAAGGTATGTCGGACGCGCTAGGGCACTTACTGGCTTAATGATAGTCAGCGCAATTGCCTTCTTGGGCTTAGGACTAGCACAGGTGTTGATCGTTGCTGTTCCATTCTTTATGATCGCCATTGGAATCCGCAATACGATGCAACCCCTCTATCAGCCTATGTTAATGGACTCATTGCCTACAGACTTGCATAATCTAGCCAGCAGTGTTGGGCTAGTTTTGTGGAATATCGGTTGGTTTGGTTCTACACTCGCATTCGGGTGGCTTCATTCAGCCATTGGTTTTGATGGCATTATGTTTGTGGTTTCGATACATGTCCTACTTAATGGAATTAGTGTTTATGTCGTTTTCCATCAACACTCTATAAAATAGAAAAAGAGCCGACACATTATCGGCTCTTAATTAATATAGTATCAACTTAGGAATTACCAACCACGTCCGGAGATTTTGTCACCTTCTGGCATAGTGCTGACGTTAATGCCAACCATGGCTTCACCGAGATTACGGCTGACTTTGACCAGAATTTCGGGGTCGTTATAGTGGGTGACTGCTTCGACAAT
>JANQRM010000268.1 GCA_028284565.1 Anaerolineae bacterium
AAATGCCAGAAAATCGACATCAAGAGCTTGCACATCAATCGGCATATGGGGAACACTCTGCGCGCCATCAACGAGGATTATTGCGCCTGCTCCATGCGCGAGTTTGGTCATCTCTTCAATCGGGTTAACCGTCCCCAACACATTCGAGCTATGTACCACCGCCACCAACTTGACAGATTCATCACGCAACAGTTGATGATACACGTCTAAATCCAGCGTGCCATTATCTAGCAAGGGAATATATTTGACTTGGATTCCCTTTTCATTGGCTAGCATTTGCCACGGCACGATATTGGAATGATGCTCCATCACTGTTGAGACAACAACATCCCCTGCCTGTAAATTCGCGCGTCCCCATGTTTGGGCAACAAGGTTGATACTCTCTGTCGTTCCTCTTGTGAAGATGACTTCACGACGACTTTTCGCATGGATAAATTTCTGGATTTTTTTGCGTGCCTCTTCATATTCTGTTGTCGCTTCTTCACTTAGCTTATGAATCCCGCGATGAACATTCGCATTATATTTCCTATAGTACGTGTCCAACGCCCCGATCACTTGGTGCGGTTTCTGGCTCGATGCGGCATTATCCAAATACACCAACGGCACATCATCATGATGCATCTGTTGCAATATCGGAAAGTCTCTGCGGATTTTCTCGACATCATAGGGCAATTTGATTGTATGTTCTTGAGTCATACTTTACCTTATAGTTTTTCTCTGTGTCCTTTGTGTGATGGTCAGTCTCCAAGCGACCCTCTGTGGTGATAACCAAAAAGCGCGCCCATTATCTGACGCGCCTTGAAAATTTGTCAACTTTCCATCTAGCCGACAATCTTCGCTTCGATTTCAGCTTTCAAGCGATCAACAACTCGCTCAAACGGAATCCTTTGCAACAACTCATCAAAGAAGCCATCAATCACCATCAATTCTGCTTCGGGGAGTGTAATCCCCCGACTCATCAGGTAGTAAATCGGTTCTTCCTCCAATGTACCAAATGTCGCCGCATGAGAGCAAGCCACGTCGTCAGCTTCAATTTCTAAGCCCGGAATACTATCCATCCGTGCATCATCACTCAGCATCAAATTGCGACACACTTGATAGCCATCAATCTTCTGCATCTGCGGAAGTGACTTAATCATACCCTGCCACAGTGTCCTAGCATCATCCTTCGCCGCACCTTTGAATAACAAGTCCGTATTCGTTAACGGTGCGTTATGATTTTGTTGTGTATCAAGGTCGAAGAATTGTCCCTTATCTGCAAAAAAGAAGCCAGACACGCGCGCATTCGTGCCTTTGCCGTTCACATCCACTTCAATAAAGGCTTTCGTGAGTTGGCTACCCATCACCCCATTCACCCAATCAAGGTTCGAGTCTTGTCCCACCACTGCACGTTGATAGCTGAATTCAAAAGTCTGACGATTCCAATCTTGCAGTGAGACAAAGCGCAAGTTTGAGGCATCGCCTGTAATTAATTCCGTCGCACCAATATAGGCAGATTGAGTCTCACCGTCCGCAGATGCATAATCCACTTGCATTGTCGCTTGGGCATTATCTTCCACAACGACCAACACATGCCCCAATGATGCCCCCTCTATTGTGTTATAGAACACCACATGCAAGGGCAATTCAGCAACTTTATTCTTAGGGATATACACAAACACCCCATGCGTCCACAGCGCGGCATGAAGCGCGGCAAACTTGCCCAAGTCCGGCTTCACGGCTTTCGTCATCAAATGCTCACGGACTAACTCGCTATGCTCTTGCACAGCCGTATGCAAATCTGTAAAGATGACACCTTGCTCGGTCAATGACTCAGCCATTTCCCGATGCACCAGCTTGCCATCCACAAAGACCATCAACCCGCCTTGCTCATCACCAATGAGAGGTTCAAGGTTCTTTTGGGGGACAACCTCAGCCGTCGCACCATTCGCCTGAATCAGCGTATCAGCCTGCTCCCAATTGATATGACGATAATCCGTCCGTCGCCACTCTTCTTCCATATACGGCATTGGGAGCGATTCATAGGTCGCCCACGCTCGTTGACGCATCTCCCGAAGCCATTGCGGTTCATTATGTTGTTCGCTCAAAATCACCACATCATCTTGCGTATAACGCGGTGGTTGAGGGGTTCGTGCGCGTCGTCTGACAGCAACCACGTATTGCACTCCTTTGTTAATCTCGCATCAATAGCACACAGGCAGTCCGAAAACTGCCCATGTATTGTTCATCTCTAATCTCGTATTACTT
Source organism: Anaerolineae bacterium (assembly GCA_028284565.1). The sequence goes on from JANQRM010000268.1 coordinate 2,248, forward strand.
AACCAATCGAGCCTTCAAGCTGAATCTGAATCAGTCGGTTCATCTCCAGCGCATATTCCATCGGCAATTCTTTCACCAGTGGTTCAAGGAAGCCATTCACAATCATGGCATTGGCTTCATCTTCGCTCATCCCCCGGCTCATCAGGTAAAAGAGTTGGTCTTCACCCACTTTACTTACCGAGGCTTCATGCCCCATCGTGACTTTCTTTGCGTCAATTTCGATGGTCGGGTACGTATCAGAACGGCTGATATCATCCAGCAACAGCGCGTCACACACCACATTGCTCTTGCAGTTTTCTGCACCTTCAGCGATTTTCAGTAAACCTCGATAGCTAGCACGACCACCCGCTTGACTAATCGACTTACTGATAATTTGGCTCGTCGTATTCGGAGCGAGATGCGTAATCTTCGCACCCGCATCTTGATGTTGACCATCACCAGCAAACGCAATCGACAACACCTCACCGTGCGCGCCTTCACCAGCCAGAATCACCGCCGGATACTTCATCGTCAGACGACTACCGAGATTCCCATCGACCCATTCCATCGTCGCATTCTTCTCAGCAATCGCCCGCTTCGTCACGAGGTTATAGACATTGTTCGACCAATTCTGAATCGTCGTATAACGACAACGCCCACCTTCTTTGACGAAGATTTCCACCACCGCACTATGCAAACTGTCCGAGCTGTAAATCGGCGCGGTACAACCTTCGACATAATGCACATAAGCATCTTTATCGACGATAATCAACGTGCGCTCAAATTGCCCCATATTCTGCGTATTGATACGGAAGTACGCTTGTAGAGGCATCTCCACGTGCACACCCGGCGGCACATAAATAAACGAACCACCAGACCACACAGCCGTATTTAACGCGGCAAATTTATTGTCATCAGACGGAATTACCGTGCCAAAATATTCCTTCACCAGTTCAGGATGTTCACGCAATCCTGTGTCCATATCTAGGAAGATAACACCTTTATCCTCCAAGTCCTTTTGGATGTTGTGATATACCGATTCGGAGTCATATTGCGCCGATACCCCATGCAAAAACTTCTGTTCCGCTTCCGGGATTCCCAGTTTATCGAATGTGTCCTTAATCTCTTGTGGAACTTCATCCCAATCTTTCTCAGGACGGTCAGACGCACGGACATAATAATAGATGTCGTCATAGTCTATCCGACTTACATCCCCACCCCATGTTGGAGTCGGCTTCGAGACGAAGATGTCATAGGCTTTCAGACGAATATCCGTCATCCATTCCGGCTCGTTCTTCATCTCACTAATCTGACGCACAATATCCGCATTGATACCTTTTTGGCTCTTAAAGCTATATTGCACATCATCGTCATGGAAGCCATAAGTATCTGCATAGGATTTACGGACATCGCGTAAGGCTTCTTCTTCAACCGTCAATTCTTTTTCACTCTGAACAAAGTCAGTCATGCTTGTGCCTTTCGCACTGATTTTACGGAGGTCAGCCTAAACCGCTTCGGGTTCAGCATATTTTTCACGAATCCACTCGTAGCCATTTTCCTCAAGTTGCAATGCCAACTCAGGACCACCGGATTCGACAATTTGTCCCTTCAACATCACATGGACTTGTTGCGGTTTGATGTAATTCAAAATCCGTTGATAGTGGGTAATCACCAACGCACCCATATTCGGACCTGTCAGAGTCTGTACCCCGTCAGATACGATCCGCAGGGCATCAATATCCAAGCCAGAGTCCGTTTCATCCAGCACGGCAATGCTCGGTTCGAGGACCGCCATCTGCAAAATCTCAGCACGTTTCTTCTCACCGCCACTAAAACCTTCATTGAGATAACGTCCAGCAAAGCTATGGTCGATTCTTAACTCATCCATTTTTGAACGCATCAGCTTCGCAAACTTGGGGATAGGAATTCCCTTACTTTCTGGGTCTTCTGCTTTCAATCGGGCATTAATCGCATGACGCAAGAAATTTGCCAGTGTCACCCCCGGAATAGCCACCGGATATTGAAAGGCGAGGAACAAACCCGCCCGACTCCGTTCATCCGGGTCGAGTTCGAGGACATCGTCGCCATTCAGCAAGATTTCGCCCTCATGTACTTCATATTCGGGGTTGCCCATCAACACGTTGGCAAGCGTACTTTTCCCAGACCCATTCGGACCCATCAGCGCATGAATCTCGCCTTGTTGGATTGTCAAATCGACCCCACGCAAAATGAGGTCATCTTCACCTTCCACACCTGCGTGAAGGTTACGAATTTCGAGTGTTACACCCATTGAGAATTGTTCTCCTTTTCATGAATTTTTAATGTATGTTAAATTTAGTCTATAACCAAGCCAAACATTGTTGGAGTATAGCAACCGACCCTATCTAAGTCAATATCAATCGAGTGAGATAAATCACCTCAGCAAGCGATAATAGTATTGAGTCAAGTTCTATTGAAATCAGAAATCTAGAGCCTCATTTATGAGGCATTCATAATAGCTTGTGGCTTTGAGCCAATAGCAGTAAATAATGCCTACACTGCAAGTTTGCATCACGTTATAAATGTATAAAATTCGTTACAAAATGCATAGCCAAATGCATGGACAAATGCATC
>JANQRM010000275.1 GCA_028284565.1 Anaerolineae bacterium
AAGATGGTTGGTGGGTTCATCTAACACGAGCAATTGTGGGTTTTGAAGCAGAATACGCGCCAAGTTGAGACGGGTTTTCTGTCCGCCAGACAAGGTTGCAACCGGGGTATCGAGGGGTAAATCGAGTCCCATCTCGGCAAGCATCTTCTCGCCATGGGCTTGGCTCATGCGTTCACTGAGGAAGGTGATGCGTTCTAAGGTGGCGTTGTAGGCTTCTAAGATGGTTTCATCTCCATCCCCCAATTCACCTGCCAGCCGTTCTAATTCCGCTTCGGCTGAGTCGAGTTCGCGGAGATGGGGGAACAATACCTCGTCTAGCGTCTGTCTCTCATCGACCACCATCCCCTGTGCTAGATAGCCGATGCGTAAGTTGGGTGGGGTGAACATCAGGCTTCCGCTATCGGCTTCCAATTCCCTGACGATGAGCTTGAGTAGAGTCGATTTGCCACTGCCATTGGGACCGATGACTCCGACTCGTTCGCCCTCGTTGACCGTGAAGGTCATATCTTTGAATAGGGGGGAAGTTTCTCCTCGAAAGCGTTTCGAGAGTTTATTGACAACGAGCATAAATTGTTTTCTCTTTCATGACTGATTGCTATAAGGAATCAAAAAACGCCATGCAGGACATCCACATGACGCTTTGGGTTTCGTTACATTATCGAATCAAATATCGCACCACAACAGCGACTCACGAGGTCGTCCTACCTAGATGATTTAGGCAGAGGTGCGTTCTGTCATGACCATTCCTTTACTCGGTTCAACACAGTCTGGGGAGTGGATAGCTGAGCTATCTGACCCGCCATGACCCTTTTATTGAAACAGAGTTTATTCGACCTGTCAAGCAACGAAAATTATTGGGAGCGAGACGTATCCTCTGATTTTCCAACTTCACATACAAAGCTCATCAATAACTCCGTACTAGCATGGTAGATGATTTACTATGTTACTCGAGCCATTTCTAATGCATTTTTGAGCAGGCTGACAGTCTCTCGTTCATCTTGTGTTTCAACAATTTGTATCGAGCTACCTTGATGCTCATAGACCAATTCGCGGTATTGTTCTAACGTCCAACCTTTGGTTTCTGAATTGCTACCGGGTATGGGTCGTTTTGCCGCAGAGAATCGACAGGCTCCGGGTGCAAAAAATATAACTGACCACTGACGCGATTTTAACTGCTCAATGAAATCAGCATCATTTGTCGTCGGAACATATTCTGGATTTCCAATGAGTGGTGGAATGGCTTTAGAAGCCTGTAACGAGGCGATTGGATCACAACCGCGGGCTAAGATACTCTTTGTAGAATTGTTCATAAAGTTTCTGTCCTCCGACATTATTCCGTGATGTGCATTGCGCGGTGTGTGCCATCACAGAGAGGCTTGTTTTTGGATTGCCCACAGCGACATAAGGTCACACGATTACGAGTTTCCATTGGTTGACCATCAGCACGTTCAACTTCAATATTGCCTGTCACCCATAAGGGACCTGCGATAGGTCCTTCACTGGTCATCTCGGTTGTGACTGCAACTTGTTGGGGTAAATCGGGTTCGGTATCGGCAGTTTGACCTTCTAGTGAATAGGTATAAGAGCCTGAGGGACAGCGTTCAATCATGGCGATCACTTGCGCCCGAACAATCGAATCATCGGTTTCTGTTGCTAATTTCTTGATATTGGCAAGGCGATGTCCGCAAAAACCGGATTCAGCACAAATGGAATAATCCCGTTTGATGGTGATGCCTGTGCTTCCTTCATGAACGACTTTGCGGTCTTCAAAGGTGTCTGTCGAAGCGGTCTCTGTCCCGTCAAAGCCATTGGCTTTATGTGACCCATCGCAAAAGGGTTTATTGGATGAACCACCACAACGACACAGTGCAACTACCGCTTTTCCCTCAAGGATTTGTGTCTTTTGCCAAGTCATCGGTTCGCCATGTTCAGAAGCAATTTGCGATTTTCGGACTAAATTGACATCGCCATGTACCAAATAGGGGCCATTCTCTGCTATCTTGATTTTCTTATCAGCCATTTGTTGCTCCTATTGTTCTGTTTGCTGTCCAATCTTATCTAAACTTAGCCAATATTCGCACATTTTGCTTAAGCCGATTGTGCGACCCAACCACTTTGTTTTATCCATGCTTCTAGGGTGAGCAAATCGGGATTGAGAGCGCGAAGTGCAGGAATGTCTGCTTGATAGCCATGTTGATTAAACCACTCGACCATAATGGTCATGTCTTCATAGGGAGATGGAGCAGACATCGGTACTAGGTTGACTGATTGATTGAGTACCTTGCTAAAGGTCTCTGCAATTTGGGCTTCTGTCAGTTCATCACCCGCAATCTCCAAGCCTTGTCCAATAAATCGTGCTGGGTCATCAAAGACAATCACCGCGAACCTGCCGATATCATCTACACTAATGAGTTGAAGTGGTTTGTCAGGAGTCATGCCAATGCTTTCATATGTGCCGTCAAGGATTTGTTGTCGCTTCCAATCGATATTTTCCATGAAGTACACGGGACGTAGGAAGGTTGCGGGTAAGCCCAGTTCACGAACATAGCGTTCGATTTGCCACTTGCTTTCAAAGTGTGGAACACTGCTGTTTCGCTCAACCCCGCCAACGGATGATTGGACAAAATGCTGAACCCCACTGGCTTTGGCGACATCGGCGACGCGCTTGCCCTGTTCAATCTCTTTCTCTAAGCCCATTGCCATGTTGGGAAAACTGTACACCCCATAGACTCTGTCCAATGCCTGCTCGATTGAGTTGGGATGCTCTAAATCGCCCTGTGCTAGTTCTGCACCTGCTTGAGCAAGGGCTTGAGCGTTAGGTTTGCTGGTATCTCGGACGAAAGCGCGTACCTGCCAGCCACGTTGGAGGAGGTGACGGGCGACTGCGCCCCCTTGTTGTCCAGTTGCACCTGTTACCAGAATGACTTTGTTTTCTGTTGTCATGATTCTTCTCTTTCGTTTTGTGGATTCATGTTCAATTGTCATTTCGGATTGCGTTGATTATTGAAAATATTCGACTCCTTTAGCTTTCTGAGAAGCGCATGCTGGCTCCCAAAAAGACCGCTAGTATCAAGGCTGATGTAATACCCATGAACGTGAACATGCCTGTCATCTCGAATTGTTCTACAAGTGGCTGTGTGAGAATCGGCGTGAAGAATTGCCCCAAGAAGGTCAAGCTCGTCAAACCACCCACTGCGCGACCTCGAATTGCTGGGGAGATACGAGATGCAAGCCATGCACTGTTGTTGGCTGGCATTAAGCCAATTCCCAGCCCACCGATAAGCAGACCGAACACCACCCAGTTGTAATCTGCTGTCCATGCGGAGATAAGGTGATTCACGGTGAGAAAGGCAAAGATTAAAATGAAGATGCCGTAAAAGGAGAACCGTGCTTTGAGGCGTGAATAGGCGAGCGCAATAAAGACAGATGAGAGCGTCTGAAGTGA
>JANQRM010000279.1 GCA_028284565.1 Anaerolineae bacterium
TTTCATATTATCCTCGACTTGTGAGACTCGCGATGCACCTGTGATGACGGTACTCACATTGGGATTCTTTGCACACCAAGCAATCGCCAAGCGTGCCATATTCGTACCCAACTCATCTGCAATTATTGTGAGTTCTCGCACCTTTTGGACTTGCGCTTGTCCTTCTTCACTTAAGATACGATTTTTAATCCAGTCATAACCATCCAAATCTGCCCGCGACCCTTCCGGAATCCCATTGTTATATTTCCCCGTGAGAATACCCGATGCCAACGGCGACCATATGGTTGTTCCCAAACCGAGCGTATCCGCATCATACAAGCGCGCATATTCTTTTTCCACACGGTCACGCACGAACATATTATAGTGAGGTTGTTCCATTGTGGGCGGGATAAGATTGTACTGTCGGGCAATCGCATAGGCTTCCATCAATTCCGTCGCTGACCATTCCGACGTTCCCCAATATAGCACTTTCCCCTGTTGGATGAGATGCGTCATTGTCCAAACGACTTCTTCAATCGGTGTTTCAGGGTCTGGGCGATGGCAAAAATACAAGTCAAGATATTCCACTTGCAGACGTTCCAGAGCTTGATGACTGGCTTCGACCACGTGCTTCCGGCTCAATCCTCGCTGGGTTGGTCCCGGATTATCCACTGCGCCAAACATCACTTTACTTGACACGCTATAACTATCACGTCGCCAGCCCAAATCTTTGAGAGCTTGCCCCATGACGATTTCCGATTTGCCCCGTTCATAGGCTTCTGCGTTATCAAAGAAATTAACACCTGCATCATACGCCGCCGCCATACATTCGACCGCGAGATTTGTATCCACTTGTTTACTAAACGTGACCCATGAGCCAAACGACAACACACTGACCTTTAAGCCAGATTTTCCTAAACGACGATATTCCATAAAACAGCTCCCTGTATGAATGACGTAGTAAAAGGTGAAGAAGATGGAACTGTATTTTAGCGAGATTTGTGTAGAACGTCTATGTCAGCATGATGTTCCATTGCATTAGGCGCGTTATAATCGGTGAAATCTCCTCTCCAAGGTGGGAAGATTTAGAGGGGGATTTATCCTGAGATTTATCACCAATGTGCCTACCCGACTATAGAAAGTAGAAACCGCATGACCTTCATAGACGAAGCCAATAACATCAAAGATCAACTCATTGCATGGCGACGGGACATCCATCAACATCCTGAACTCAGCTTCCAAGAGACTCGCACCGCGCGCTTGGTGGCGGATAATCTACGCGAGATGGGTATCGAAGCCGAAGTTGGTGTCGGACGAACCGGAGTCGTCGGGCGAATCGGGGAGGGCAAACCCGTCATTGGGATACGTGCCGATATGGACGCACTCCCCATACAAGAGGCAACAAATGCCCCTTATGCTTCTCAAACGGATGGTGTCATGCACGCTTGCGGACATGATGCCCACACTGCAATTTTACTGGGGGTTGCCCGCCTCCTTAATAATATGCCTAACCGTCCACAAGGGGAGATACGCTTGCTATTTCAGCCCTCAGAAGAGAAAGCGGATGACAATGGAATTAGTGGGGCAACTGCCATGATAGCTGATAATGCCTTAGCTGATATGGATTCTGTGATTGCCTTGCATGTGGATAGCCTTACGCCGATAGGTAATATTGAAATCAGAGAAGGTCTCACACACGCGGCAGTCGATACCTTTGAAATAAATATCCTTGGTGTTGGGTGTCATGGCGCATCGCCTCATAACGGTATTGACCCCATCTACCTTCAAGCGCAGGTCGTCAATGCTATTCAGGGAATTCGCTCTCGCCGCCTCAAACCCACAGAAGCCTCGGTCATTACCATTGGTAGTATTCAAGGTGGAACCACAACCAACGTCATCCCAGAAAAAGTCGTTCTCAAAGGCACCATTCGTTCTTATAAAGAAGAGACACGTCAATTCTTACACGATGAACTCGATAAGGCTTGCCAAATTGTCAAACCACTCGGCGGAGATTACACCTTGTCAATTAATCGTGGCTATCCTCCCCTCCATAATGATCCCGAAGTTGCTCAACTCATGCGAGATGTCTCAAGGACGATAGTTGGTGATGACAATACTCACGAGCAGGAACCGGGTATGGGTGGGGAGGACTTTGCCTACATGACTCAACTAGCTCCCGGCGCAATGTTGATTCTTGGCGCGCAAATCGGTGATGATCGTCGCCCACACCACAACCCACGGTTCGACATCGACGAAAACTGCTTACCAATCGGTGTTGCTGTACTCGCAGAATCGGCAATTCGTCTATTGAATAATCACGCATAAATTACACTACAATAATTTTCCTCTGTACCAACATAGAGGGCGATATGTGTTCGTCCTCTATCAAACTTCAACTCTATTTCGTAATGTAAACTTGAATACTGTAATTTATCTTGTAATATGTGACCGCAGTACTATCGACTCACAAGTACTTTGTTCCTACCCTAGTAATAGAAGCATAAACGTAACGGAGGCTGTAATGTCAATAACTGAACGTCTACGGCGCAAAAATATTCCAACATCTGGTGAACGGGTTGCTATTTACACCAATAGCAAGCTCACGATACAAGGGATGGTCACCCATGCAGATGAAAACTTCATCTCCATCACCAATGGCAATATGCAAACGAAGAACTTCAATACTGAAGAATTATCCGATGGCTTAGCAGATAAATCCATTGAGATTCGTCGCGTCAACTAACCAACAACAACATATCTGTGGGGGCTGAATCGGGTGCAATCTGCCCGTTTTTTTGTTTCTATAGAAGAGATTTACGAGCTATCGTTGTTCAGTTCTGCGTTTAAGTCTTCCCATAACTCTTCGCGCCGTTGAGCATCTGCCTCGCGCGCCGCTTCAAGTGAATCTTCCCAATGGGCTTCTAAGTTTTCCTTCAATTGTTCACGCGAAACCGGTGAAAAGAACTTCAACAAAATTGCCACAATTGACAACCCACTCGCCATCACAATTGCTCCCGCAACAAATTTCCGCACCACCAACCTCCTTTACGCCTGCAACCGATACGCCAAATCACGTCCTGCTTCCGTCAAGATTCCAACAAAGACACCGCCTTCATGATGAACCGACTTGATATACCCTTCTTCAATTAAATGTGCAGTTTCCGTTGCATAATCGCCTACAAAATCCAACACGATGCCTTGCCGTTGTATCGCGTGATTGATGACTTTAATTTCTTCATCACTTAATGTGGGTAAGGGTGGAGTCTTGGCGGTAAAGTCATCGTCACTGATATGCTCAATCTGACTAATGGCGTGGTCAGCAAGATTCTCAATTCGTTTATAACCATGGGTCCAATCCGGCGCAATTTCATAATCAAACGCATGCCAATCCCCCTGCAAGGCATGGGCTTCAGCCGTGATGTCCTGCAAGGCTTTCAACGCAAGTCGGAAAGCGATTTCATAGTGGTCACTACTCATCGGACAAG
>JANQRM010000294.1 GCA_028284565.1 Anaerolineae bacterium
ACCGACTTACACGATGTCATCCAACGTGCGAAGCTTCCACTCAAACTGGTTGAACGGCTTATCCAAGCAGGGGCAATGGATGACTGGCATCCCTCACGCCACCAGCTCCTGTGGGATGCGGGGATCATAGCCAACGCCAAAACATCAACTTCATTAAAGGTGGACACACCCACCATTGCCCTGCCCATACCCACACCCATTGAACAACTCGACATGGAGTGGGGAGCGATGGGATTATCTACCCACAACCACCCCATGACCTTTTACCGTGATTGGTGTCAACACAAGCGCATCCTCCACAGCAAACAAATCTGGCACACGAGAGAGAACTTGCTCATCCAAACAGCGGGCAGGGTGATTATGATCCAAGCGCCTCAAACGGCGAATGGGGTTCGTTTCATTACCCTAGAGGATGAATTCCAACTGATTAATGTGATTGTCTTTCCCAACATCTACCAACGCTTTCGCAGGGTGATACGACGGGAACGCTTCTTATGGTTTGAAGGGGTTGTACAAAAAGAAGAAGGGGTAGTCAATGTCATCGCCAAGTCTGTTAGACGTTTACCGCGTTTAGAGACGGTTTAAAGGACCTGAGAATGTTGAAGATATAGTATGGGTAAGGCGTTTGACAAAAATGAGTAAATTCAATAAACTATTTACAAGAAAATCGACTTATTTGTTGATTAAAATAAATGGATTACATAATAATTTATTAGATTTACCATCTTTATCCTGTGAACAAGGTTTGGAATATGCCAACAATCAAACCACTGCCCTTACACGAATTAATCAATTTTTTATTTGAGTATGTTCTTAAACCCGATGGCAAACCCTACTCCAATTCCGAAGTGGCCGATGCCATTGGCATTTCTCGTCCAAGTATTACACTCATTCGCCAAGGTCAACAAGAAAATCCCACACTCAATACCGTTCGTGCCATTCTAAACTTCTTTGCTGTACCTAGTGCTTACCTCGATGTGAAATCTAGAGAAGAAGCGATCAACATATTGCTATCTGAACAAGAAGAAATCACCTTTAACTTGCGTCTTCGTAATCTTAAGGGTTCGGAACTCTCACCCCGACTCTTGAAACAAGTCAAAGCTGTAGCTCAATACGCAATCGATTTATACCAAGCACAAGAATATGGACTACCGGAACCCGAATTACCCAACTTCCCCTCGCTTGAAGAAGAAATGGATGATGTTCCTAAATAGAGTTTGTTATCGAGGAATCGGATGGACATGCACAAATGTCAACAAATTTGTGAATCTTTGGAATACAATTGGAGGGACTTTTCCTTAGCAACCTTCACCCAGCACATTGCCGCCCAACGTCAGCGACCCATTCAGACGTTAGGTGTCGTGAATCTTGATCTACCAATGTGTCTTCGAGTGGGTCGAAGCGACTTCATTTTCTATCCTGCCTCTCAAACACGTAGCAAGCAGATTCATGATGTCTTGCACGAACTCGCTCATATTCTCTTAGGGCATATTGACAAAACACCAAATTCATCTACTGTGATGGACAATCTGATTATCAATCTCGGCATTCGTTTTCGTCGATATAAGCCTACTGATTTACACGCTTCAAGAGAAGAAAGAGAAGCGGAATTTTTGGCTTATCTCATACAATCCAAAATTAGCGAACATAATCAAATACAAGCACTCATACGGGTTGATAATACGGACGATTTTCGCTTCCCGCCTTTTACGGCATCTTATCTCATTTCAAGCTCAAAACCATGAATATCATCACCATTGTCATTCTTCTAAACACAATTGTCTATATGGCGATTCTCATTCGGGATATTCGTGGTTACAGCCGAACGTACCGATTGCTCGATAATAGACTAAATTTTTGGCTCATCATCACTGCTGTTGCACTTGGAATCAATAATTTCATTATCAATTATGAAATCGAGCAAGCCCTTCAAGCACAAGTTGCTTATACCAATATCCCTATCTTTTCGATAGTTAAAATCCTCACAACTATCCTAATGCAACTTCATGTGTTCGTCTGGTTGATACGCAAATATACCATTTTTAATGTTCCCCAATGGATCACCCAGATGCACGTCATATCAGTGTGTCTACTTATTGCTAGCAATTTGCTTTTATACAATCGCATTCCCTATTATCAATTACAATTAATCACATCAAGTAGCAGTGCTCTGATTGCATTGATATCAGGTTACGCCATATTGCCTATCACAAGGACTATTTACCATACTGAAACAGATAAGGCACGGCGTATCAAATTTGGATGGTTTCTGATTGGACTAATTCCTAGTAGTATCGCTATGTTGCTTATTTTCATTGATGGCATTTGGAAACTTACCCACAACATAACAACTATTTATACTCCCATATATATCGTAGCTGAGGTTCTGCGCGAAGCTCAGGTTATCAGTGGTGTGATAATGAATCATGGCAACTATCTTAGTTGGTTAGGCTTTCCACGCAAATTCTTTCTGTATCAACAGCTCAAGAAGTTGGCTCATTTTATCCATCAAGAAGCTGACATTCAAAACGTAGGATTTCCAATCCCCCATCCCCATCCAATACCGTCTCAGATTGATCTTCTCATTTTGAGACAATACATAAATATCCTTGATGCCTATATCTTTCTACCATTGGATAGCCAGCTTCGGAAATCTATTCAAAAACTCAACCACCCAGAAACGGATTACGACAGCAATCTCAATATGCTATCCAACCTAAGTCAGGAATATTTATGAACAAACGTACAGCGATTGTCCTAGGTGCTGGTATAAGTGGGCTACTCAATGCTCGTGTGTTAAGTGACTATTTTGACAACGTCATCGTATTAGAACGGGATGATGTGGAGCAATCGCGACAAGGTACCCCTCAAGATCGACACATCCACCAGCTTTTGGCCAAAGGGTACCTAATACTTACTGATCTATTTCCTCATATCTCAGAAGAATTCACAGCCAGAAATTTGCCGGAGTATAGTTGGACGAAAGATATTTACATCGTCACATCGAGTGGTGTTGGGCTCAAATACGATTCGGGAATTAGTGGCTATAGTGTCTCTCGTCCTTATTTAGAGAGTATTATCCGAAATCAGACCGAAAAAAGTCTCAATGTCACTCTTAAAACCGATCATCGTGTAGAAGCCTTGCTTATGGAAGATGGAAGCATTGTAGGTGTAAAAACTACACAAGGTACTATTCATGGCAACCTGATTCTCGATGCAACAGGACGACAATCTAAGACTCCTCTATGGCTAGCACAGCTAGGATATCAACAGCCAAAAGTTTCAACTGTTGATCCTCAGATGGGGTATGCGACACGATGGTATACAATTCCTACTTCAGTCCAGTTACCAGTTCCTTCTACTATAGTCCAACCTAGGTATCGAGACCACTTTTATAGAGGAGCTGCCGGAGTAATTGTCGAGAATAGAAAAGTTGTCATCACAATGCTGGGTACCAACCGAGATTATCCACCGACCGATGAAAACGGGTTTCGCCATTTTGCCCAAAGCCTTCCAGATCCCATTATTGTGGATTGGATTGATCGACTTGAGCCAATATCGCCCATCTATGGGTTCCGAGCAGTTAATCGAATGTACCACTATGATAAACTCAAGTTACCTGATAACTTGTTGATAACCGGGGACGCATTTTGTACATTCAACCCATTTTATGGGCAGGGAATGACGGTCATTGCGATGCAGGCGAAGTTGCTCCAAAAATTTCTCACACAAAGGAAACTTCAAAAACCGTCCTTTTCAAACAAATATCACCGAGCACAAGCGCGACTAGTGCAAACTGCTTGGTTGATGGCAACGCTTGAAGATTTAAGAAATCCAAAAGTTCTTGGCGCGACCAAACGCTTTTATCACAAACTCGCTCAACGATATATTGACAAACTGATCTCAGCTTTCACCGATGACATAGAAACAAGTACGATCTTTCTTGAGGTGATGCATTTTATGAAGCATCCTATCCACCTTGTTCATCCAAGGATCTTGTGGAAAATCCTGATTAAAAGTCAATATTAATGTCTGCGTATGGTCTAAAAATTAATGTTAGGTTTTGCTATATGCATTCATCTCTCATGAAGTTAGAAAGTAACTACCCATAATCAAAAAGACGACAAATGATATATCCTCAACACAATGAATTATGCAACCTTTTGCACTTTTATCGAGTCTATTCTCTGGAAACTTGTCACTGCGAGATTGGCATCCATATTTTGTGTGCTAGGTGTATTTTTATTCATTAAAGTTGAATTAGGTTGGGTGGTACCATGAAAAGCCAGCAGTCTCATCGTAAAGAAAAGATCAGTCGTATTCTTGCCATCCTAAAAACGTTGCCTGATGATGTGATTAAACAACTGCTGGATCAATGGGAAACTGAATTAGTTGCAAATGCAAAACAAACGCTCCAAATTGATGTAGATACAAATGATTCACTGCAGGGAGATTCGGATGAAAATCCTTCCCAATAGCTTTCAATACTGTAACAGATTGCTTCAATAAGAAAATAGCGCGTCAGGGTGTGACCCGGCGCGTCGTGGTCATATTGAAACGCCACAGCATAGCAAGCCGCACGGCTTGCGACGACAGAGCAGGGATCAGGCTGACGGTTCTCCATGTCCCGTCTGACCTTGTCCTTCATTCACAGCAGTGGCTGGATCGTTATGCTTCGCGCCAGATATTGCCAGTCGCTGGCTACACTACCCTTCTTGCTTCTCCATGCAGACGGCATCCCATAACATAATTACCGTCCGGTTGCCTATCGGTCTGAACCTCGTCCGCTGTCATTATAGATGGGCATTGTAGTGCCATTTGCAATGTCGGATTCTCAGAAGTTGGCACAACGCTGTTCAGATGTATGTCCCCGTTGCCTTCCTGTAGACACTGTCTGAGCCTGCTGTCACTCCGTCCCAAAGCAGTGCACGGAGTGTTGCCATGATGGCACATTCCGACACCGAGTCAAGGCACTTGCGTCTGGCTTGTGCCGTTTCACTCAACGCAAGTGCCCGAAGGGTTCCCTTGACACGCTGTCTGAAGGGAACGTGCCAGGACAGTGGCAACTCCGGCACAGGGTCGGAGTGCAAAATAGCAGGCGCATAGCGCCAGGAGGTAACGTATCATGTCATACCAGATTCACATCATCGTTGGTAACCTGGGTGAGACCCCCGAACTGCGGGAGGCGGCTGGGCAACCTGTCACCTCATTCTCAGTGGCGGTCAACTACCGCCGAAGTGAAAAGCAGACCACAGTCTGGTACCGGGTGACAGCGTGGAATGCGCTGGCTGAGACAGTCTGTCAATATTTGGAGAAGGGGCGGCGTGTGCTGGTCGAGGGAAGTTTCCTGCGACCCAGCCCCTACATTGACAATGACGGTCAGCCACGTGCCAGTATGGAACTGACAGCCAACCGCATCCAGTTCTTGGACAGTGCCCCTAACGACGACGAGGATAGCGAGTCCTCCAACGATGAGGGCGACGAGGAGATCCCCTTCTAGGGT
>JANQRM010000302.1 GCA_028284565.1 Anaerolineae bacterium
CGGATTTTCTCCGCGACATGATTGATGCCGATATGGAAAGTGGACGCTTCAATGGACGTATCCACACCCGCTTCCCACCAGAACCCAACGGCTATCTCCACATTGGGCATACCAAAGCCATCTGCCTCAACTTTGGCATTGCAGAGGAATATGGAGGCAAATACAACCTGCGCTTCGATGACACCAATCCCACCAAAGAGGAAACCGAATACGTCGAGGGTATCCTAGAAGACATTCACTGGCTCGGCTTCGATTGGGAAGACCGCCTCTTCTTCGCCTCCGACTACTTTGATGAACTCTATGATTACGCCGTCAAACTCATCAAAGATGGCAAAGCCTATGTCGATCACTTGAGTCCAGACGAAATGCGCGAATATCGCGGGACACTCACTGAACCCGGCAAAAACAGTCCCTATCGTGATCGTTCCGTCGAGGAGAATCTCGAACTATTTGAAAAGATGAAAAACGGCGAATTCGATGAGGGTGAATGTGTCCTCCGCGCCAAAATCGACATGGCATCACCCAATATCAATCTCCGCGACCCTGCCATGTACCGTATTCTCAAAACACCCCACCACCGCACAGGTGACAAGTGGAAAATCTATCCGATGTACGATTGGGCGCACGGACAGAACGACTCCATGGAAGGCATAACGCATTCCCTCTGCTCGCTCGAATACGAAGACCATCGTCCGCTTTACGATTGGTTCTTAGACAACCTGAGTATCTATCACCCACAACAAATCGAATTCAGCCGCCTCAACTTGACCTATACCATCATGAGCAAGCGCAAGCTGATTCGTTTAGTGAAAGAAGGCTACGTGCGTGGATGGGATGATCCACGGATGCCGACGATTGTAGGTCTCCGTCGTCGGGGCTATCCACCGGAAGCAATTCGCAATTTCTGTGACGATCTCGGCGTAGGGGGCAAAAGTTATTCAGTAGCAGAAATCGCCCATCTTGAATATCATGTCCGTCAGGTGTTGAACAAGACCTCGCCCCGTGTGATGTCTGTCCTACGCCCCCTTAAGGTCGTCATCACCAACTATCCCGACGATAAAGTCGAGATGATGGAAGCGGTCAACAACCCAGAAGATGAATCCGCAGGCACGCGCGAAGTCCCCTTCTCCAAAGTCCTATACATCGAGCAAGACGACTTCATGGAACACCCACCCAAGAAGTTCTATCGCCTTGCACCGGGACGCGAAGTACGACTCCGTTATGCCTATTTCATCACCTGCACCGATGTCATCAAGGATGACGAAGGCAACATAATAGAACTACACTGCACCTATGATCCCGAAACGCGCGGTGGTTCTGCTCCCGACGGACGACGAGTCAAAGCGACTCTGCATTGGGTATCCGCTGATCATGCGAAAGAAGCAGAAGTCCGCCTTTACGACCACCTCTTCACTCGTCCCGACCCCGATAGCGATGAACATGAAGATTTCACTGCCTTCATCAATCCCGACTCAGAGACGGTGCTATCTCCCTGCTATATCGAACCGAGTTTGATGGGCACATCGGCTGGTGACCGCTACCAATTTGAACGCTTAGGCTACTTCGTCGTTGACCCTGATTCAACCGATGAAAAGCTCATCTTCAGCCGCACCGCTACCCTCCGCGACGCTTGGAAAAAAATCCAGAACAAACAAGAGAAAAAGAAGTAATTTCCCGATTGTCACCCAACCAATCACCCCCCACAACTGGGGGTTTTTTGATTCCCTTCAATAGAATTGATGACTTCCATCCATCTAAATTCTGCCCTTCGTCACTTCCCGGCAATCGTCAATATTTCTACCATATAAAGTAAGAATGCTTGCTTTTAAGCAGGATTTGATTGGGCTAAATTATTTTAGTCGGAGGATTCAAATGGACAAATCAAAGAATAAATATGACCAAGACAGCATTTCATCCCCATTGAGGCTAGCAGAGATATTCTTCGCACTCTGTCTACTGTTACTGTTTGCATTTCTTGCAAATCATCAGATAACCGACACCGGCTTTTTCACATCAGAGTTTGGGACACTCCATATGGTCTGTTTATACGTTCCGCTGATTCTCGGCATAAACGCGCCACTGGTTCGGGCATGGACAGGTAAACGCAACACAGCCCGCCCCTTTGAGATTTTCACCAGTCTAACCTTAGCGTTTGGTTCGCTAATCTTAGTAACCACCTTCCCCTTTGACTATTCTCATCTCGCGGACACGCTACCACAACCCTTGCAGTTCGTTTTAGCGTGGGTGACAGATGACATCGGACGCATTGTACTGACACTTCAAGTAGTCATTGGACCCATCACCGCCATGACCACAGGCTGGAAATATATGTCAGCCCAACAACAAGAAATGGAAGCCTACTTCAGTCGACAAGCAACCTAACATTGGAATGATGAGCACTACGTATAAACACCATTCACGCCACACCAACCCCCACAACTTGGGGGTTATGTTTCCTATTCCCCTCTCTCGACGACAATTTGCCATGTTCCGCTTTCATTGCCAATCGGTTCATCATTTATCCGAAATTGCAAAGTACCGCTATTCGAGGCAGTAAACGCTCCCCCTATGCCAATATAGAATGGCTCACCCTCATCTCCAATTCGACCAATCAATGAGCCAACAGTTGCATTCGGAAGTGGCAGTATCAAATCCAAATCATTAGCAGTCCCGCGTTCTACCAAACCCTCCGGTCCAACAAACGGATGGTTATCACAATTCGTACAGGGGTTGACCAAGCCTTCTGCCACAATCGAAAACACATCGCCAATTTCGACTCCAATACCTGAATCAAACCATCCAATATTCGGGATGAAGTTTATCGGAATCGAAATCGCTTGCGGTAACAGCTGAACAGGAGTGTTCTGCACAAGCACATAATCATAAGGGGTCGGTTCATTGGGAATGACATCTACGGCAACCTCAACTTCAAAGCCGGGCAAAACCTGCTGGCTCACCCCACCAGAAGTCACGGTCAAGTCACCCTCCAGCGTTCTCACCCGTAGCAGACCCTCTTCCGTAACACTCAACAATCCTGTACTTCCCATCTCAATATCGACACCATTCACACGAAAGTTGACCACCGTTTTTTCAGGCGACTGCACGAGGACACCGTCTTCTGGTGCTTCCGCACAGGCAGGTTCTCCAATCCCGGTCACAAGTTGAAAGCTCAATCCAGAGTGAGCTTCTCCGTCGTCTCTGAAATCAGCAGTTAATTCTGCATCACCATAAACCACAAAAAGAACATTTTGACCCGGCATCGTATCAGGCAAATTGGCTTGCAACGACATCATCGCCACACCCCACTGAACATGGTCAATATCAAGCGGAGAGGTTTCTAAGGTTTGAATGTCGAAAATCGGGATAATATCGCCCGTGTCGGAAAAGTAGCTAATAACCGTATCTTGCGCGTCATAGACTATTGCTAGGTTATGTCCATAACAAATCTGATTCCGTCCTAAATCGCCACAAGCATCACCGACGAGACTCAAGGCTTCGTCCATTAATGATGGACACGTTCTGACTTGGGCAATGACAAGGATGATATTGCAACACAAAACAATGATGATGGTCAGGGGTCGGGAGAGTATAAACATAAGATCGCCCTACGTCTCTAAATTGGCAATGATTGTATTATACGCCATACTAAAATCGTGTAATTATTGGAAAAGGTATGGCAACTCGATTTGAATCAATGACGCAAAGGAAGAGATAATATGACCACTTCTCCCTTCAACACACGCTGGAACGAAATCAAAACCATCTGGCAAAATAACCCCTTCCTATATGGGATTATCGGCTTCTTTCTTGGCATCATGGCACTCCCGATTATTGAGCGCATAGGCGAACTCCCCACCCTCCTGCGCGACTCCGTCCCAGAAGTCTTCGGCATCATCTTCACGGTTATCGTCATTGACCGCCTCTATCGTAACTACGAACAATCAAGAGAATTAAGCGAGGAATTGAAGCGCTTACTTATCGAATTAAAAAGCACAAAGACTGCAAAAAATGCTTATCACCAAATTAATGAAAAAGGTTGGTGGCAAGATGGATCATTGGAAGGACGCAGATTTGAGAGAGCAAAATTATCGAAAGTATCTTTAGAAAAGGCAAAATTAAGAGGATCAGATTTTAGTTTTGCGAAATTAAAAAGCACAAATCTTGGTAGCTCGGATTTAAGATGGTCTAAATTCTGGAATGCGAATTTAAGTAAGCCAATTTGCAAAATGCCTATTTAGATGGAATAAAGTTAGGTGATGCGAAACTACAAAATGCAAATTTATGTAGTGCCTACCTACTTCAAGCAATCCTGTTAGAATCTAATTTTGAGAATGCAGATTTATCTGGTGCAGATTTAGAAAGAGCCTTTTTCAGGAAAGCGAATTTACTTGGTGCAGATTTGTCTGGCTCATTTGTGTGGAATACTGACTTTACAGATGCATACCTAGAACAAGCTAATTTTTCAGGTGCGAACTTTAATAACTACACAATATTACCAGATGGAACTTGCTATAATGTCGAACTTGACCATCACGAGCAACTCCGAAAATTCATCACAGGCGAATGGAAACCCGCTTGGGTGAACGATAAAACGTAGGTTTCAGAGTGTTAATCAACGCGCTATATGTACAAGCTAACAATCTGATGTCTGAATTCTGTCATCTGTCCGATGCAGATGCATAGCCAAATGCATAGCGAAGTGCAGTGTTGAAGGTTAGTGTCTACGCAACCTACGCGCACCATTTGCATTACGTTGGATAAGTTATATTTTCGTTTGAAAATGCATAGCCAAATGCATGGACAAATGCATCCCACAAACATGCTTTTTTATGATATTCTTGAATAGAACGTATGTTTTAATTCAAATCATCATGTAGTTTGACCTGTAACAGCTAAATCGCACCTTAACAACCGAACAACTAAGGCTAAATTGCTGACAATCTGTCATCTGAAATCATTATCAAACCCAATTCCAACCTTCAACCGCCACACGGCGGGAACACCCTTGCCAACCGCCGAAAACATATATGCAACCGCCGGCGGTAAAAATCGAAATAAACAAACAACAAACGGATTTCTAACCTTACCCGTCGCCACGACGGGAACGCGCCTGCCAACCGTCGAAAACATAGTTCATCCGCGCGACGGTAAAAATTCAGCAAATGAATCACAAACGCTTTTCAAACCAAAAAGCAAGAAGATAAATTGTAACGGCGGTTCGTGAACCGCCCCAGATAGCAAATATCATGTTTTATAGAGGGCTTATAACACAGGAGCATGCGGTGAACGACGGATGAATTGACCATAACCATTCTCGCCCAGCCATGCATCACCATCAACCACCTTGCGACCACGGACGTACACCTGCACAGGCTTGCCTTTGACGGGCATCCCTTCGTAGACATTGTAATCCACGCGCATGTGACTCGTCTCCACGCTCATGATGTGTTCCTTGTTTGGGTCCCACACCAAGATGTCCGCATCCGAACCCACCGCAATCGTCCCTTTCTTGGGATACATGCCAAAGATTTTCGCGGGATTCGTCGCATTTAGTTCTACGAAACGACTAGGAGATATACGCCCGTGATTTACACCATGCTCCCACATCACCATCATACGGTCTTCCAAGCCAGGCATGCCATTCGGAATTTTGGCGAAATTCCCTTTGCCCAACTCCTTACCCGGACGACGATAGCTGGGGTCTTGCACTTCATATTCCACCCAATCGCCATTCGGGTGACTATTGAGCCATTCTTCCCATGGTCCCTTGCCACCATCATACCAAAAGTCGCAATGGTCGGTACTCACCGCTTGCAACGTGCCATCACGCACCGCCTGCCACAGCACCCCTTGGTCATGTTTGGTGCGGATAGGTGGCGAACAGACATACTTCGAGCCTTCAAATCCCGGAGCCGCCAGATGCTCATCCACCGTCAGGAAGAAGTATTGCACACAGATCTCGCCCATCACAGGATAGCCCAATGCCCGTCCACGTCGCAACGCTTCAATCGCGGGTTCACAGGTCATATGCACAACATACAACGGGCAACCCGTCAACCCAGCCATCGTCACCGCTCGATTCGTCGCTTCCCCCTCAATTTCCGGTGGACGCGAAGAAGCATGCCATTTCGGGTCGGTCTTGCCCTCCGCCAACAACGCTGGAGTCAACGCCGCTTCGACATCGCCATTCTCCGCATGTACCATGACAATCATGCCATTGTCAGCCGCCACACGCATTGTCTCAAAAAGGGTGGCATCGTCAATCTGGAAGACATTCTTATATGCCATGAAGAGCTTCAAGCTAGTGATGCCCTCATTAATCATCGTGGGGATTTCCGCCATCACATCCTCGTTGAGGTCGGTCACTGCCATGTGGAAGCCATAATCAATCTGCGCGATACCTTCCGCCTTCTTTCGCCATGTCACCAAGCCATCATGCAGGCTCCCGCCGATGGGCTGAATCACGAAGTCGATGTGGCTGGTTGTGCCACCAAACGCCGCCGCCATATGTCCCACATCAAAGTCATCATTGCTAATCGTCCCTCCAAAGGGCAAATCGAGATGCGTATGCACATCAATCCCCCCCGGCATCAGGTACTTGCCTTCACAATCCACCACCTCATGTCCATCGGTTGGCAAATCAACCCCGATGAGCGTCACGACTTCCCCTTCAACCAACACATCCCCACGAAATTGATCACTCGCTGAAATCACCGTGCCATTCTTAAACAAAAGTCCCATATCACGAATCTCCTGTCAATATGATTAATTTGATATTCGTTTGCTCATGTAGTTTTAGTAATGAGTTCCAAGTAATGAGTGATGAGATATCACATCAGCGTCTGCGATTGACTGAGGCGCGCAATCCACCAACAACACGCGCGACTTCTTCTGCCTGTTTCATGAGTGATTGGAAGGTTACCTTGTCAATATATCCGATGTCCAAAGCGATATAGAGCTGTGAACGTACTTCCGCACAGGAGGCTTTCGCAATACTCAAAAAGCGATGAAATTCATTTGGACTATCTCGTTCAAAGCCTTCGGCAATGTTTGACATAATCGAGACAGACGCACGTTGAATTTGTCCTGACAATCCGAAGTCTCGTGAAAACGTCTCTTGACGAGTGACTTGATAAATGGATTTAGTTAATGATCTAGCCTTCTGCCACGCAATCAAGTCCTCAAAACGACGTATTTCACTCATTACTCGTTACTCATCACTCATTACCTTGTTTATGAAAATTCTGGAATGATGTGTTCGCCGTATTCCGCGACGATGCGTTCTTCTTCCCCACACATCAAGTAAATATTAAACTGAGTCACACCAGCTTCCTTAAGTTCTTTCAACTTGGCAATGTGATTCTCCACAGGTCCCAGAATACCAAAGGCATCCACAATATCTTCCGAGATGAAGTCGAGGTGTTCCGCGTCTTTATCGGCATGTTCTTTGTAGTCATAGCCTTTACGTCCCTCAATGTAAGAGGTCAAGCTCGCGGGGACATCGTCGCTATCCATCCCATACTTTTCGACAATATCTGCCACATGATTACCCACCATCGCGGGGAACCAGCGCGTTTGCTCACGAGCTTTGTCCATATCCCCCACCCACACAGGCGCGGCAGACATAATTTGATAATCCGATATATCTTTGCCAGCCGCTTCACCACCTGCAATGGCTTGCCCACTGAACCAACGCACCAAGCCGGGGTCAGCCAATTGAATCACCAGACCGTCACCCGCTTCTCCAGCAGCTTTGAGGGCTTTGGGTCCATAAGCGGCGACCCAAACCGGACATTCATAGCCATTCGCCCATGGCAATTCGACTTCGGTGTCGTCATAGGAAACCGTATCGCCACGTATCATGCCTTTGACTGCACGGACGAACTCAACCATATTGGCGATGGTCATCGGACGCTTGCCCAAGACACGACGCGAACTATCCCCACGTCCCAAGCCAATTTCAAAGCGATTGCCACTTTGCACACACAGAGTCGCAAACAAACTGGCGGCTACCGACCATTCGCGCACACCGGGATTCGTTACCAGAGGACCATAGATGAGCGAATCGGTATTCGCCATGCAGAGTGCCATCGTCGCATAACAATCGCGCCACAGCACATGGGAATCAAAAAACCATGCGTACTTAAAGCCAGCCACCTCCGCTTGTTTGGCGAGAGCAACCGTGCG
>JANQRM010000077.1 GCA_028284565.1 Anaerolineae bacterium
CCGAACTCTTCTACGAGTCCAATCACCAAGCCACCCACTAGCGCACCGCCAACGGATTCGAGTCCGCCGAGCAACACCGCCGGAAAGACTCGCAAGACGATCAGCCACATATTCGATGAGAGTGCTGTAGCTCCACCAATCAACACACCGCCTGTCGCCGCGAGGAGTGTGGCAATCACCCAGACGACAGCGAGTATCACCCGCACACGCAAGCCAACTGACTCCGCCAGTTGTTGATTTTCTGCAACCGCGCGCATGGCGAGTCCGATGTTGGTATATCGGAAGAAGAGCAAGAATGCACCGAATGCTAACAATGCCAGCACAAAGGCAATAATGAATTCCACGCGAATGATGACAATGCCATCAAGCATTTCCTGAAACGCATCAAGACGAATCGGTTTGAATTTACTACCCGTTTCCGCGTCAATGAAGACGGGGAGATTGAGTTCAACAGACCCCCAAATCATCTGTGTGATGCCTTGTAAAACAAAACCAACCGCCAGAGTCATCAATATAGCCGTGAAGAGAGGTTGTCCGATGAGGGGACGAATCGCAAAGCGTTCTACCGTTAAGCCAACCAATGTCGCGCCCGTAATCGTGCCGATAATGGCATGAATCCAGCGCAATTCCCCGCCACCAACGACCATACCGAGCGTCAGAAGAACGACAGCTCCCGCACCTATCGCCAGATTCCGACCCTCCATTAGAGCATAATACCCGCCTGTCGTGAGTGCCATAAAGACGGTTGCCAGCGATAAAACAACGGCGACAAAAATATTGATGTCATTAACCGTGAATAAGCTCCAGAAAATCATCCCGCCGACAACCATCATCCAGCCATGCGCGAAGTTGAACACGCCCGTTGCTTTGTTGACGATGACAATGCCCAGCGCAATCAGCCCATAGATACCCCCCACGAGTGTTCCTGTGATGAGACTCTGCACAAGGCGCGCGGGTTTCTTCTCGCCCACAATCGGGGAAATCCACAGCATAAAGAGGACAATCCCCACCGCAAGGACGATATATTGCCAGCGAAATTGACTGAAAGGATTGGAAGAGGTTTGGTTTTGTGTGGTCAAAGAAAATTCCTTCGTAAATAATGTTTCTAGTGCTTAGTTATTGGTTGTTAGTTAAGATAGCTAATCAGCAGGTCAGCTATTCTATGTTTAGCGTTGGTTTAACTTTTACACCTTTGTCTTTTCACTCATCACTCGGTACTCATTACTTTTGGCTTAGTCCTCAGTCCTTTTACCTAAACATCTCCTACCTTCAACGCCGTTTCGACCACCCCCGTGCGACCATCCCGATACTTGACTTCGGCACGGACTTTAACGTCGCGCTTGTCCCCATAGATGGCTTCGAGCAGGTCACTATATTTGCTCATCAACGCGCCCCGACGCAACTTCCGCGTACGGGTGAGTTCGGCTTCATCAGCATCGAATTCTTTGTGCAAAATCACAAACTTCTTGACCCGACTGTATTCTGGTAGGGACTCATTCACACGCTCGATGTCTTCTTTAATAAGTTGATAGACTTCCGGCTTTTGCGAGAGGTCAACGAAGGTGGTGAAGCTAATGCCCTTTTTCTCTGCCCAGCGTGAGACATTCTGGAAATCAATAATCACAATCGCAGAGACAAAATCCATATCAAATCCGCCGATGGTCATGATGTCTTGGATGTATTGGCTGAATTTGAGGCGACCTTCAATATATTGGGGACTAAAGCTCTCGCCGTTAGACAACTCAATCAGGTCTTTCACTCGTTCCAGATAGATGAGATGCCCCGTCTTTTCGTCATAATACCCAGCATCGCCCGTGTAATACCAGCCGTCCGTGTCGATGGCTTCGCCTGTTTTTTCCGGCTGATTGTAATAACCCTTGAAGCGCGCTTCGGTTCGCACAAGTATCTCTTGGTCTCTGGCAATCTTAATCTCCACACCCGGCACGATTACTCCCACTGTCTCAAAGCGCACATCCCCCGGCATATGAATCGTGCAGAAGGTCTCCGTTGAGGCATACAATTGACGCAACTCCACACCAATCGCACGGAAGAAGCGAATCACATCCGAACTGAGCATCGCTCCGGCAGTCAGCACATTCTTCGCGCGGGTCAGCCCGATTTTGTCGCGTAGTGGTTCAAAAACAGCATATTCTCCCAGCCAACGCAAGAATCGCAAATGAGGCGGGATAGACTTGCGTTCATCTTCGAGGTCGATGGTTTTATAAGCAACAGGCATAAACAGAGCAAACAAGGCTTTATTCAACCATGAGCTATCATGCAGACGGAATTGAATCTGTCTTGCGAGACCTTCCCATACCCGACTCGGAAAGAGCAATCCCACGGGAGCAATCTCGCGGATGTCGGTCTGGACAGTTTCGGGTCCTTCAGGGAAGTTGACTTGCATGCCATGAAGCAAGAAAGGCGCGAAACCAAAGGCTTGCTCAGATGCCCATGCCATCGGACTAAACGAGAGCCAGTTGTCCGCTTGCTGTGTCGGCACATAATTGAAGTTCATTGCACTCCCATAGACCAGCTGATGATGAGTTACTTCCGCAAATTTGGGCAGGCTCGTCGTCCCCGATGTCATGCTGAGGATGATGGTATCTTGCGGGTTGGTGCTGTTGGCGAGTTCTTCAAATAGATTGGGCTTCTCTTTGCAATATTCACGCCCGATGTCTTCAATCTCTGAATAACTTGCCAGCCACTCGTCATCATAGCTCCACAAGCCACGTTCTTCCCAATAGATGACCTTCTTGACAAAAGGAACTTGCTCTTTGATTTCGAGAGCTTTATCGACCTGCTCTTGGTCATGCGCGACGATGAACTTGGCTTGTGTCGTCTTGGCAACATAGAGCAAATCATTTGGTACAGCATCGCTAAAGACACAGCAGGTTTTCCCATGCGCGGAATGCACACCAATCTGCGTCCAATACATCTCAGGGTCATTTTCCCCGACGACAATTACCGCGTCCTGCGTCAACAAGCCCAGTTTCTTCAAACCCAGCGTGAAGTTGCTCACGTGGTCATAGACTTCATTCCATGTGTATTCTTGCCAGATGCCATAGCGTTTCTTCCGCATCGCCACGAGGTCGCCATATTCCCTCACCCGTAGCAAAAAGTGCTTGGAGAGCGTGTTCTTGCTTTCATCTGGCAGAATAATCTCCCGCGACATCTTCGAGGTATAAACTGTGCCTTCTTTGGGGTCACGATAGGGGATGTTGTGATTTTCTTGGAGGGCAAACGCCATCTTAATAGCTCTCCTGTCCTAAATAGGCTTGAATAACACGCTCGTTTTTGGCAATGTCGTCGGGCGTGCCTTCTCCGATTTTTTGTCCAAAGTCCAACACAACAATGCGATGTGATATATCCATCACCAAGCCGATGTCATGCTCAATCAACATGATGGTTGTGCCTTGTAGCTCATGAATATCGAGGATGAAGCGCGCCATATCCTCTTTTTCTTCTACATTCATCCCCGCCATCGGCTCATCCAAGAGCAATAGATTGGGTTCAAGGGCGAGCGCACGTCCCAACTCGACCCGTTTGCGGAGACCATAACTCAGCGTTCCAACAACGGATTTGCGAATGTGTTCCATCTCCAAAAAGTCGATGATGTCTTCCACAAAGCGACGATGCTCAATCTCCTCACGCTCGGCAAAGCCCTTGAACAATGCGCCCGTCAGCATGTTCGATTTCATCTTGATATGCCGTGCCGCCATCAAATTGTCGAGGACGGTGGCATTCGTATAGAGCGCGATGTTTTGGAAGGTGCGGGAAATGCCCAATTTGGCGCGTTCATAAGGGGGGAGCTTCATAATACTCTGTCCCTCAAAGCGGATGTCGCCTTCTTGCGGATGATAAAAGCCGTTGATGCTGTTGATGAGGCTCGTTTTACCCGCGCCGTTGGGACCAATCACCGCGAGGATTTCACCCTCTTGCACTTCAAAGCTCACATTGGATACTGCGGTAATCCCGCCAAAACGTAGGGTAATGCCATCAACATGGAGTTTGACTGTCATGAAGAAGTCCGTTGAATAACTTTTTTACTATGAATAGTGTTGAATGCGATGTATGCAGAAGATAGCAAAAAACAGAATAGACTGCAAGCAACGTTAATGTTTGCAATGAGAGATAAAACGTCTTCGGCTAAGGAGGATTCTGATAAATTTCAAATAATATTCACATCTCCATTTGATATAATTATTATACGGCGCATTATCGTCGCAGTATTCCTCGAATCAACCGCCCAACACGGACTCCGCATCGCGCATTCAAGCCCAGCCGACTAATTACAATCAAAGAAAGAAGTGCAAGATGTCAGCGGTAACGATTTCACGTCAATATGGAAGTGGCGGGCGCAAGATTGCAGCACATGTTGCAGAACTGCTGGGTTATCGTTTTTTCGACAAGAGACTGATGTTGGAGATTGCCTTAAAAGTTGGACTATTGCAGGATGATGTCATTGACTTTACGGAAGATGATTATGTGGTGAGGAGTTTTATGGAACGGCTTGACGAGCGAATTCGAGGACAGCCACCTTATTCAATCGATGCGTTAAGCCAACAACTTCATGCTGATGAATCACATAGCCGTCATCTTTCCATCCTAGATGAGGCGAATGCAGTGGGGCTAGTCCGCACCGCGATTTGTGCCGCCTATAAACAGAAAGATATTGTCATTGTCGGGCGTGGTGGACAAGTCATCCTGCAAGATATGCCTGATGTGGTTCATGTTCGGATTCAAGCTCCACTGAGTACACGACGCGAACGGCTGGTTGAATACGAAAACGTTAGCCTGCAAGATGCCACCCAAATCGCAATTGAACGGGATGAAGCCAATCGTGCGTACATGAAACACTTCTACGGTGTCAATGTCGATGACCCCGAACTCTATCATCTTATCTTGAATACAGGGAAGCTAGACAGCGAATTCGTCGCACAGATGATCGTTCAAACGGTCAAAGAGTTGAATCTGGTGAGTGTGTAATCTCTACCTTTCAGTATTAACTATTCAGGGGACGACAAACGTCCCCTTTTTTATGTTTGAATTAACTGCGCTCCACCAACCAATCCGCCATCGTCTGGATAATTTCGTCGCGTTGCACTTCGTTGACGAGTTCGTGACGTGAATTGGGGTAGGTTTTGAGCGTTTTATCGGTAGACGAGGCTTTTTCGTGCGCTAACATAGCTCCAGAGATGGGAATGAGTTGGTCGTCTTCACCATGCATGATGAGGAGGGGAAGTGTGAGTTCTGCCAAGCGACCTCGTACCATCCTACCAGCGTTGACCAAGACCGATGTCATCCCCAACCGCCACGCGCCTCGGTCCACTAAGGGGTCGCTGTCATACAGTTTCACTTGTTCGGGATCACTCGAAATCGTGTCGCTACCGAGTGCAGGAATCAAACGCACTTTGGGGAAAACCTTCGCCACCAGATTCAATAACGAAATAACAAAATTCGGCAGAGATTCATCACCTGTAATGGCGGTTCCACTGAGGAGCAGCCCATCGAGCTGTTGCTGATAGGCTAGCGTAAATGCCAGCGCAATGATGGACCCCATGCTATGACCATACATGAATAACTTCTTTTGGGGATGTTGAGCTTGGATAGTCTGAAAATACTGATACAAATCGCCGACAGGCTGGTCAATCGACTTAAAATAGACACGTTCACCCTCGCTTTTGCCATGTCCGCGATGGTCGAGTGCGTAGGTTGCTACTCCATGTTCGACGAAGGCTTCTGCCACATGCTGATAGCGGGTGCTATGTTCCGCCAGTCCATGCACAATCACGACAACGGCTTTCGGTTCATCGTCTGGTTGCCATGATTGGGTAAATATCTTGAGATTATCGGCTGTCGTAAATGAATCGGTTTGATGGTTCATTGACAAGATTCTTTGATTAAAAAGACTTTGTAGGGGCTCGACTTGTGTGTCCGCCACCTAAAGATATATAAGTTATGCAATTGAATAGATAACAACAATTAGCTCATATCCCAAGTATAGAGTATCCAATCCCTGCCTGCCATTTTTTTGGATTATGCTGAACTATTTATCCTCCTCAGCATATTGCCAATAGCCATATGCTTTGATCTTTTCTTCAATTTCGTCATACAAAAAGGGTATCAATCGGATTGAAACACCGTCCATTGCATTATTTCCTCTCAGATAACAGTCAAGAATATCACCGATACTGGTTATTCCGGTTCGTAGCATGGCTATCCTCGCTTTATCCGAGAAATCAATCGTATCAATGGAGATATCATATAGATGGTTATAAGGAAGATTCTTGTCTGACATTGGATGCTCCAATGTAATTATGATATGCAGGAGGTAGCTTATCACATAATCTAAAAGGGAAATTAAAGAGGGGTTAAAGGGGGAAGGGGAACTAAAAAAGAGTGGAGGTTAGGGAAGGTTGGCAACGGCTTACTCTCCCACATCGTCTCCAATGCAGTACCCTCAGCGCTCACGGGCTTAACGACCGGGTTCGGAATGGGACCGGGTGGACCC
>JANQRM010000338.1 GCA_028284565.1 Anaerolineae bacterium
ATCCTGCATGATAGTAAAAATGACGGGCAACGAGAGGAATGTCGAGGTCACGCGATTCGCGGATGGATTTACCATTGTCCATGCTCTCGACGACGGATAAGAGGCGTTGATGCTTCTGGATATGGCGGGCAATCGCATAGAGATGTCTAGCACGAGCATGCCCGGATAGTTCACTCCATAGCTTGTGAGCTTTTCGCGCGACCTTCACTGCTTTATCGACATCGGCTTTGTTGGCATCGGCAACTTCGGCGATTTTCTCGCCAGTAGCAGGGTTCATCACATCCAGATAAGTCTCCGATGCTGGAACTGCCCACTGATTGTTGATGAACAGGTCAAAGCGTCGGTTATGTTCATCAAGCCATGTTTTGGCAGATGCAGGGGATTCGGGTGCAGGTCCATAAGTCATCGATTCAAAAATCTCAGCAACGTTCATAAACAGCCTCTTTCCATACACTTCAAATAATTTTTCTGGGATACAATAGCCATGTTGCAATCATAATCTTGTGTCCTGTTCATCCTATGCCAAAATCACGCTGGAAACAACTCTTTTGGGGGATTCTCGCTTTGTATACGGCGGGACTTGCCCTTTTTATTCTGCTTCGTCAAACAGCAGGTAATCGCTTATGGTGGTTTAATCTGTCGCGGAATTTCACGCCTGTTGTCTATGCGACCCTCATCATCACCTTGCCGATTACTTTGCTACTGCGCTTTCGGGCATTAGCCAGCATACAATTATTCGGCGCAGGGTTGGCATTGCGCCAATTTGCTCCGCGTTTCTTACCGAAGCAACCAGCAATAACCTCCACCGATACGCTAAAAATCATCACCTTCAATGTCTATCCCTATAACAAGGAACTGGACAAGGTTTCTGAGTGGTTACGCGAGATGCAAGCAGATGTTGTGTTATTACAAGAGACGAATGTGGGAGTAAACGATGTCGCCTTTGATTGCCTACGAGATGTCTATCCGCATCAGGTGATTCAAAATGTCCCCGAAGGTAATATGTGTCTCTCGAAATATCCGTTTAAGGTCGATGAGATTGTCTTAAGTCAGGATTGGCACACACAACAACGTATTCGCTTGACTTGGCATGGGCAGGACATTGCCATCTATAACATCCACCTCATCATGCCTGCTGATGGTGAACCCCGTTGGCGACCCCCACTCATTCCCGATTTCGTCTTGAGTTATGATGAAAAATCACGCGATGCTCAGGTTCGCCAGCTCATCAACATTGTTCAGCACGAACCCTATCCCCACATCGTCGTCGGAGATTTCAACATGACCGACCAAGCGGTGATATATGAAGAACTTAGGGAAAAACTGGTTGATGGTTTTGCAGAAGCGGGGCGTGGCATGGGCTTTACATGGCCCAGTGGTGAATCTGAGGAGATAGGTAACTTCCTCCCGCCTATCATGCGCCTCGATTATGTCTGGCATAGCCAAGAATGGCAGGTTCAATCCATCAAGGCGGGTCCCAAACTCGGCTCTGACCATCTCCCGTTGATTGCAGAGTTGAGTTGCTAGGCTATCAACAGGCTCCTAAGTTGGGTTGAGGAACTTGACCATATGAATGCCTTCTGGATCGATAGCCACCAATTTCGCATAAAATGGTGGGTAGACGTTTTCAGCCAGTTCAAAGTCTTGACTTAAATAAAATTTGACAGCCGCCTCTGAGTTGTTCGACGAGGCAAAGAGGGCTTGTGCGCCAGATGCTTGTGCAAAGCGGATAGCTTCATCAGTCAATTGTTTACCAAGTCCTTGTTGGCGCCAATCTTTGCTAATAAATAGCGCGACCAGTTCTGCCACACCCTCAATTGACTTAGGATTCACAATCGCAAAGCCACATAAGGCATCATCATCTAATGCGCCAAACATGGCACCACCTTGCTCCAAGACAGGCTTCCATTTATTGATTCTCACCTGCGCGCTGAAATTTGAACCATCGGTTGCCCAGCGGGGAATATGCCAGTCAACGGCTTCCGTGATGAGTTTGCCATTCTGCTGTTGATATTTCAGCGTGACATGCTCGCGACGATCAACTTCACCAATTCGTTCAATCGCTGAAATGTCTAATCGTTTGATGAATACCAAGTCATCATCCTTGTTGCTGGCACTATTCCGGCATATAGATTAGCACTTTAACGTAAGTCCTAGAACTTACACGGTTAATTTACTCGCCTTGTCGGATAGGGTTCAGACGTATTCTGCTCATGATGTTATTACCAACACAACGTCCTTGGTCTACTCCATTTTCAATACCCACTCGATAGTGAATTCCACCGTATAGTCGGGAGAAAGCGGCTTCTGATGCGGCTGCGATAAACGATGTGAACGAGCGTGGTTCAAGTTCTCGGCTTAAGCCCGTATCATCAACAAAGGAAACCTGCCCAAACAACCGAGTCAACACTTCTGCACCTGCGCCAGATACAACCGAATGACCAGACGGATATTCAGGGAAACCGGGTGTCTGAACAAGGGGTCCCCAACTGCGACGAATATATCGTTGAATGTAAGTCACAGGACGCAGTAACATATAGCGATATTTGGCTTCAAACGCAGAGATAAACGCATCTCCAACAGCCATGCCGACTATAGCATACATTTCAGCGGTACGATCCAGCGATAATTCGAGACGGTCTACCATCAACCCCGCAATTAATATCCAGTGTCCTGCCGGTGTCCCACTCAGTCCGGGTGTATCAATCCAAAAGAACGCGATATCAATCTGTTCCTGTGTGAGATTCTGTCCGGTTACCTGAACTTCTAAGGCTTGCTGATAAAACGTTGACCCCGTTTCTGTGCTAAAAGTAACGTCAAGCGGGACGGTACAGCTACTTGCATAATCCAGCATAAAGGGACGAACGCGTCCCCAGTACGGCTCAACGGGAACCTGCTCTTCAGATGTTAAGACCCAACCTGCATCGCCATAGTCCGGGATTTCGTA
This sequence comes from Anaerolineae bacterium, assembly GCA_028284565.1. The sequence goes on from JANQRM010000338.1 coordinate 2,948, forward strand.
GGGAGGCAAATCTTGAAGCTCTGCATAGCCATCCAGTGCAATCCAGTCAAGCAAAACAGCGGACATCTCATCAGCATACTCGGCTGAAAATTCAACCACATTGGAACCAACTTCAGCTTCTCGTTCAGCAGTAACGGCTTCATAGTGGTCAGTTAGAGCGTCGCTTGTTTCAGCAGAAACGGGCAATAATTCGCTTAATACCAGATAAAGGGCCCGATTCGAAACCGATAGCCAGTCATAGGTTCCATCCAGTGGCAAAGGCATATCGGGCATATGGATAATCTGTCCAGCGATTGTCCTATTCTCCGGGATACCATTCAAGAGGGATTCGTAGAGGGTGATTCCCGCATAAGCATAAATCCGTGCCGCCGCAGGAGGGTTAATACCCTCAGCATAAACACGATCATAGACTAATTGCATCCAATCCACTGCAAAATGCGGGTCTAGTGAAGTTACCGGAATGCTTGAACCGGTTGTTTCCTGCTGAGCGAGAGTATACGAGGCTGTCCCAATCAGTAACAGCAACAAAAGCCAGATTGAAACAAGTCGTTTACTAAGCATAGGATTCCCCTTAAAAGGTTAACAACGGTTACAAGTGTTATCGAAAAAGTCATTATCGAAAAGGTCGATTTAGGTCATCGATGAAAGTGGGAAATTCGTCGCAAGAGATTGCTACCATCCTCAAAAGTTAAAACTGACCATTTTACGATATAGAAGGATTGGTCGACCATCTCTCCCTAATTGCTAAATTGAGTTATTAGTTCGCAACGCGCATCACAAGCGAAGGTCTATTTTACTCGCTATAATGGTGTATCCGAAAAGGGGAGGATACCAGCAATGGGACTTAGCGCGCATGTCAACTGCAATTGTTATCAGGAGGGCAAAGCGACTCCCTGCCCCTATCCTGATGACTTCTTGCTCGACCCGCTTCGTGGACCTAGCTTGACCCTCGATTATGCAGGGAATGAGGGGAAATACGAGCGATTTTGGGACTGGTTAAAATCCAGTTGTGAACATTTTGATATGAAGCATGTCTCTGTCTTTGTCGCCAGTTGGAAAGGCTATCAGGAGTTTGAGGATGCGCTTACCAATGTGGGGACGCATCTGTTTCCCGTGTTGATGACCGAACTCCCCGATGGTGATGGCAAAGGTGTGACCTCCCCCGAACAAGCCCAACTCGCACTCGATGAACTGGATGCCTTTGATTCAATGGAAGCCGTAGATGAACGTCCCGTGTTGGTGGATACGGAGCGCGGAATCGACGTGAGTATGGGCAGTCACGTCTTGGGGGGGGCGTTGACAATTGACCGCGTGAGTGGCTTCGATTTAGGTTTTGATAAGGATGGTTTTTTCATTCGCGATCGTTGGGAACTCAATCGTGACCTCTTTCGCGCGATGCATGTGCGCCAACATCTGATTCATCCAGAGAGTCATGGTGTGGAATATGAAGATGTCGCCACAGGTTTGCGGTTTCCTTGTAGTGCGCCTTTTGGCAAGGTCATCACAGACGAGGAGGGTTTACCACGCATGTTCCTGCGCGAATTCCACATCGACATTCGCCCGACACACCCAGACCGCTTTGTTTATATCACCCAGCCCTTACGTCAAGTGTTCCAAGCTTCCATCGAAACACAAAATCCCGTGCGCTGGAGCTAGAGAGGTCAGCTGACAGAATTCATCGTCAGTTTTTGAAATTACGCCGTCATATAATCCTATCCCAACTTGACCGAAGCCAGTCTACGTCAGCAACTCAATGTGTGGGAACGGTGGGTGAATGTGTAGCTTCTAATAAACTTATGATACAACTGAAAGAAGCACTTCATATTTAGCGTGTAAGCTATGTCTATAAATCGTTCAAAAAAAGGTGAAATCCACATGACAGAAAAAATTGTGAAGTCGAATGACGAATGGCGCAAGGCACTAACACCCGAGCAATTCGCGGTG
>JANQRM010000366.1 GCA_028284565.1 Anaerolineae bacterium
GATGCACTGGGTAGGCTGTTCCATAAGCTCGTGTAGCCATAGCCTATTGTGGGAGACATCAAGCCATTCGCCAGTACCCAGTCGCCGAAGAAGCTCTCGAAATCCCCGCCGATGGATTTCACGAAGTTAGCTAAGCCGAGTAAATTCGACTTTTCAAGTTGGTTAATTTCGTTTAGGGCATCGTCACCAAAGGTCTCTGCGAACTCGGTCAGGAAGAGCAAGGACGCGCCGTATTCTACGAAACTGCCGGATTGCCATGTGTTGAGTTGCGTATTCGGCTCATGCAGGAAGCTGACTATTGCGGTGATTCCACTGTCGTAGCCCAACAATCGCTCGGTGATTTGGGAATAGCCTTCGTTCAACCAATTCGCCGTGGTGGGATTAATGGCATAGCGCAGGAGATGTTGATACTCATGGGCAAGCGTGGCGAGAAAGCTGTCATCCGTGATGTGGTTGAACGCTGATGCATTGAAGATGAGCATCTCATGTTCGTTGCTGGTGGGGTTCACGCTTTTCGGAGAGTTGTGCCGTGATGAGAAATAGCCCCCAACATTGAGATTTAACCCATTGGCAATCAGCAAGTAGATGCGCGGGTCGACATCATAACCAATAGGAGGTTCTTGTCCCCACAGCGCATTGACTTGCGGATAGATGACAGTATTGAAAATGTCGGCGACGGTCTGCGCATCTTGTTGTGAGATGTTCGCGGTTTCATCTATCCAGACAAGCGCAGTGTCACTCATGCCAAGCAGTTCGGCTTGAATGGATAGTATGGTCTGCGTATCCGAATTGGTAATCGTGAATGGCTCAATATCACCAATTTGCCATAGTGGAGGTGAAAGGGCAATGGTCACCTCAATGCCATGTAAGCGACGCGCCATCTCAACCGGGTTATGTGCTGGAACGGTTGCCGATTCGATAGCCTCTATGGTTGGATAATCCGTTTGGGAAAGCCCAGTAAAAGAGACGAGCCATCCCAATAATATAAGGATAAGACGGAACTTCACTATTGCTGACATTCCATATAGCTAAAGGCATCCACTGTGGGCGCGAAGAAGGTATCGGCAATTGACTGCATCAGGTCTTGCGAGATGGCATTGTCCTGTGATGTGATGACGAGCGCGTGATAACGATTGAAGGCAATGACACCCTGCGTATCTCCATTTTGGAAGGTAACGGTTGGGCTAAGGTCGGGTTCGCAACTCATAAGGGCGACTTGAATGCCTTCAATATTGGTATCCTCAACGCCATATTGTTCCATTACATCAGCAACCATGAATTCTGCGCCATCGGTTTGGAAGTAGCCGAACATCGCGGGGGCTAACAGGCGTATCTCGGCTGAAATCGTTTCATCGGTGGGTTCAACGATTAGGACATCCTCATCGTCAAGGCGTTCAATCCAACCGTCGGGATAGGCGAACATACTCGGATAGGCATAATGCCGGAAATTTTGCCAGCTAGCGACACCGAACATCAGCGTATGTCGCAAGTCCTCGTCTAAGTAATATTCATAACTGCGGGGATAACGTACCATCGCCTCGTATATCGCTTGATTGGCTGTCCAATCCGCATCAGATGTGAAGATCGACATTAAATAACCATCGGGAATGTCCTCATGGGTGAAGGGGCGGAGGACAACTGAACTGGTCTCTTGATAGGATAGGGGGGTATCCCGAAATTCGACATCGTAGACCGCGTTTTGGAAGTAGATTATTTGATTCGAGATATAGGATGTGCCGCCCGGTTTGGGGGAGATAACCAGCATGGGTGTATCGTTATTGCCACGCATGGCTTCGGCAACATCATCAGATGTGACGGCTTGGGGTGCAAAGACATAGAAGGCATGATCTTGATTATCCGCTTGCGTAGTGAACTCCGATAGTTGCCAGTCTTCGGGATGAGCGATTTCAGATGGCACTTTGTCAAAGGGCAACTCAGTGCGTCCACTTGGCAAGGCATCGAAGACACCGCGCTCAAACAATGTACGGCTACTGCATCCCCAATAGTGAAGCGGGTCAACACCTTCGGATAAATCGAATGCCAGCAAATCGGATTTATCGGGTGCAGGCACGAACACCGGATCGAGGGTCATTTGGTTGGGCGACATCTGTGCGCGGAGGCGAGTGACATAGGGAAATTGTTCGATTAAAGGTTGCAGGGTTGGGTCGCCGCCTAATGTGCCACCATTGCGTTCTGCTAATTCGGTGCTGGGTCCGGCAAATTCGGTGATGAAGGCTTTGCCATCATGTTCGGCTTGCAGGCGGTCTCGCTCATCCCAATAGAATGATTGCACACGAGTGACGAAAACACCCAAGTCTGCGTCGAAG
>JANQRM010000381.1 GCA_028284565.1 Anaerolineae bacterium
TTTGCTGCCGAAAGCGCGTCATCCCCTCACGACCACCCAAGTTCGGGTCAACCCAGTAGCCACCAATCGCATAACCAGAACCAATGATGTCCTCATCTGTAATATCAGGCAACGCCCCCTGATACTCATGTTTATAATTCTTCGCACTTGCAATCACCGCCGGACTTCGATACCAAACCCCCATCAACCAAATCGCATCAAACTTATAGCGCGCCAACTCCTCAATCACCACATCCGGAACATTTCCCAAATCAATCGACTCGTCAAATCGTTCACTCAGGCTATGCAACCACACCCATGTATTGATTTCGTAAATTTTCGGATTTTGCGACCACGTAGTCATGCGATGTCCTTCAACCAAAAACAAAGTAAGTGCCAATCTTACGGCAGATTGAGAGTAGCATCAAGCAATTGCTAGAGATAGTCTAGCAAAGTGAAATATCGAAATCATTTCAGAAGATATGACAGTTCGTCAAATTGAGATGCAAAACAATCCGATGTCTGCATTCTGACCTTTGAAATCTACCCATGTTTCTTTTTCGCTAGAAAATGCATAGTCAAATGCATTCACACAAATTAGAACTTTTGTTTTATAATAAACCCATCAAAGAGACCACTTCACGGGTCGTCCAATCGACAGAGGAAGTTACATAAATCATTTACCAATCAAACTCAGGCTTGGCTATACAGCATCAAACGATCCGCCCATCCTAAAAGCACACGCTGACGAAACCTTGTCGCTTCAGAAGATAGCTCCCTCCCTAAGAATTGTGGAGGGTTGGGGAAGGGACTGTAGACTGTGATTTTAATCACTAATTAAGAAACAATAACCAATAACTCGGAGACCCTTGCCCATCGAATACACACCCAGAGAAAAAGAATACGCCCTCGAAATCCTAGAGATTTTTGGCGGAGACATTACCCTTACACATCAAGCCACTGGAATTCCCAAAACAACCCTCAGAGATTGGCGTAAAAAAATCAAGGAAGATGGCGGATATTTCGTACGCGAAGTCGATAAAGATACCTTCCTACCCGAATACAAACTTCTCCGTCACCGCCTCATGAATCAAATTCAGCGGGTCGCCCAAACCCTCTCACCCGATACCGAAAAACTCCACCTACAATCCCTCGCTATCTCACGCTTACTCAAACACATCTATGCCCTCGACGAAATCATCCCCAATCGCGTCGCAGGTGACGAAGAGAAAAAGTGGCGGATTGAATATATCTATCCAGACCGCACCATTCATGATTATGAACCATGGAAGATGGAAATGGAGGTCGAGCAAAATCTCGAAGAAGCCATCACAATCCTCTACCATGCCATTCAAGATGGACACGATGTTCAACACGTCCTCGACTACCTTGAACTCAATCGCACCATTCGCCTTAACGAAATCGAAAAGTATCAAAAAGATCATCCCGACAGACATTTCCCACAACAATACGGTGCCAAACCACCCACTAGATTAGACCCCGGCTTCAAACCCTACTACCGAAACTTTAAAGCCGATCTCAATCCCAAAACTGTAACAGAGAAGACCCAACATAACACCTTTAACCTATATGAAGAGGAGGCATTCAACACCAATCTCACACCTGAATTAGAGGTAGCTGACCAAGACATCATGAACCAAATCGAACACGCCAATCAATTCTGGGAAGAACACGGCTACCCCAAAGGATGGGAGGATTCCATTGATTAATGCAGTTAAACCGAACAATCCGTAATGGATCAGATTTCACCAAAATCCTATCTTGTAGGGGCAGACCGATGTGTCTGCCCGAAATTCTCTATACATCAACAAACACCAACAACCCTTTAAAACTGGGTGTGCAACCCGCACCCCACTCAATTACAAACAAAAATCCTGAAATTAACCTGCTGAATTGCCGAGATGCTAAAAACCTGATGTCTAAAATCTGTCTTCTGAAATCTAAACTAAACCCATTCTAACTTTTTCCGTCGTGACGACGGGAACGCGCCTGCCAAACGTCGAAAACGTAATTCATCCGCGCGACGGTAAAATCAACACCAACAAATCACAAACCTAATTCCAACAAATGAACGGTCAAACGGAGGACAATCCATATATAGAAAAACAAAGCACGAACAACCAATCGCCAAAAACCAATAACGACCCCAAAAATCATGTACAATAGAAGCTGTTAGAAAATAGTAATCGAGATTCTGTAAACCAATTAAAATGTTTTTCATTGGGGAAGCAACCCATGCAAGATTATATTGAACCCAGAGAAAACCGACGTGGACGCGCCCGTGACCGTCAAATGGCGCGCAAAAAACGCAGAGATGCTGTCTCGTCCATAAAAGACACATCATTAGAACGTCTATCCAACGTATCCATGCCAGAAGGCACATCCGAAATCCTCGGCAAAATCCGTATACTCATCGGTGACACTCTCTGGTATCTCTTCAATCGCACACCCTTCTTGAAAATTGGGGGGGCAGTTCTGGGGATTGGCTTCCTAATCTATCTCGCCAGCTTTGTCTTTTCTGGCAAAATTTTCCCCAACGTCTGGACAATGGGCATCGGGCTCGGCGACTTAACCATTGACGAAGCCGAATCCCAACTCCTATCTGTCTGGCACGAAGAGATGCAAATTCAACTCATGGTCGATGGAGAAGAAGTTGCCTCCGTTGCCCCCAGCGACTTAGGCTTACAACTAGATGCTACCGCAACCGCCGAACAAGCGCGCGGAGTCGGCTTATCCGGCATCCCCCTTGGCGTGAGTATCGACCCCGTTGTCAACCTTGACTACAGCACCGCCCAAAACTACCTCCTCAATATGACCGAAGCCGTCTATGTTCCACCCTACGAAGCAGGTTATGCTTGGGAAAACGATCAACTCGTCAGCCTCGATGGACGCGCCGGACGACAATTAGATGTCTCTCTATCAATGGAACGTCTAGTCCAAGACCCGATTGGCATCGCCTCCAAACAACGATTCGATCTCTTCACAACCGCCCTACTACCGTCCATTGTCGATGCTTCGCCCTATTTAGATGATGCCTACGCTTTTCTCGATAACGACCTTGAACTCATCGGATACGATCCCTTCTCAAATGCCTCCCAACCATGGTTCGTTAGCAGGGAAGAGGTCGCGGGTTGGCTATCTGCGGGTGTCAACGGCTTAACTATCAGAGAAAATGTCTTCGGGGACTATATTGATTCCATTAATGCCTCTCTATCACTTGGAGAAGCACCTCGATATATTGATGAAGCTACCGCCTTTGCCACGATCCAAAACGCTATCCGCAACAATCAAGCCTCTGCCCAACTCCGCATCCGCTATCGCCCGCGCGAATACGAGGTCGTCGGGTCAGACACAGGCTTCTCCATCGGGAGAAAGACAGGCATTCCCTTTGGCTTAATAGATGCCATGAATCCCGGCTTAGATTGGACAGCCCTCTCTGTCGGGCAAACCATCACCTTGCCGTCCCGTGACGAACTGATCCCGGAGACTCCTGTCCAAAATAAGCGCATCATCGTCGATTTATCCCGTCAATGGCTCATCGCTTTTGAAAATGATGAAGTGGTCTTCAGTTGGGGTATCTCCAGCGGACGAGAGAGCGCACCCACCTATCCCGGCATCTTCCAAATCTTATCTCAAGTCGATACAGCCTTCGGCGGTAGCTTCGCCCTGTGTGATTCAGCAGGCTTAGACTGCGGACAGTGGCAAATGTCATGGTTCATGGGGGTTTACGAAGTCACACCCGGTTTAATGAATGGCTTTCATGGTGCAGTCTTACTCCCCAATGGAGCCTACTTAGGCGGTGGCGGTGTCAACCATCCCTCCACCTTTGGATGTGTCATGTCAGAAAATGGCAATGCCCAGCAACTCTATCAATGGGCAGAAATCGGCACGATGGTCGAAATCATCTCCGACGAATTTCCACCAGAAAGTGACCTTGCTCGTCGCGCCGTCGAAATCATGGACGCTGGTACATCAACTTAAGGGGTCTTACTTTCTCTTTGTGCAAAGTGTACGAAATTACGAAAAACCTTTCAATTAATGAGAGAGATAACAACTGCTCCCTCTCACAACACTATTCAGCTGACAAAGGTTCACAAGAGACAACAACATATCAGAGTAATAAACAGTTACCCTCATCAAAGTAGTAAATTCTGCTAAAGAAAAATTTCACAAACAAGAAGGTTAAAGAAGTTTTAATAAAAGTATTGACATATTCTCATGAATCACTTATGATTTTTCCAATAAAGATTACATTTTTATTACAACTTAATTTTTCCAAATGCCCCACCACAGGGGCATTTTCCATTTCTGGGTATATCCCCCCAAACATCTATTATCGACCCCCAAAATTCGCTACAATACACCTAATACGGTCAATTAAAGAGGAAAACCAATGACAGCAACCGCCATTGATGAAATCTTGGACTTTGTGACATCTGCACCAACCTTGGAACAGATTGTGGATTTTGAGCATAACGAAACCACGATGGAACGGGTGGCGTATCTGCGTCAGAGCGAAGAAGATGGGGCACTCTCTGAAGATGAAGAAGCAGAACTCCGCGAATTTGAAGGCGCGGCTGAATTTATGAACCAGCTCAAAATCCGTGCCAAACGTCGGCTTGGCTTACCCACCTAACCCGCCTGAAAGGTCATCTAGCTAGATGAGCGACCTGCCACCTGTTGAACGCTTTGAAACCTCCAACGGCATCCATATCTATCGCATTCCCATGATTCTCTTCCCCAATGGCTTCGTGGGTTATGCGCATCTTGTTGTGGGATTAGATGTGATTACCTTAGTCGATTGTGGCTCTGGATTTGGACGAAGTAACGACGACTTGTTAGCAGGTATCGCCTCCATCCAAGAGACTTTCGATGTCGCCATCTCCCCTAAAGACATCCAACGCATCCTCGTCACACATGGGCATATCGACCACTTTGGAGGAGTCGCCTTTATGAAGGAACAAGCACCACAGGCAGAAATCGGCATCCACGAACTCGATAGACGAGTGTTGACCGCCTATGAAGAACGGGTGATTGTCGCCACCAAAGACCTTGCTATCTTCCTCCAACGCGCCGGAGTTAAGCCCTCGCTACAAGATACACTGATGGAAATGTATGGCTTCATGAAACAGCATGTCAACTCGGTAGAAGTAGACATGCGCTTAGATGACCATATGGAACTCGACGGGATGCGCTTCTATCACACGCCGGGACATTGCTCTGGACAAGTCTGTATCCAGATTGATGACATCTTGCTCAGTGCCGACCACATCTTGTCGCGGACGACACCGCATCAAGCACCGGAAAGCATTACCCAGTACACAGGCTTAGGACACTATCTCGAAGCCCTGCAAAAAATCTCAAGGGTAGACAATATTCGGCTAGCATTAGGCGGACACGAAGACACCATTGAAGGTGTTTATGAGCGTATCGGAGAGATTCAAGCCAGCCATCTCCGTAAACTAGACCGTGTTCGTAATACGATTCAAGACAATAACGACCCGATGACCATCAGCGACATCTCGAAAAGCATGTACCCCGACAAGCACAATTATGAGATTCTGCTGGCACTAGAAGAAGTCGGCGCGCATGTGGAATATCTTTATCAGCACGGTCAACTCTCGATTGCCAATTTGGATGAAGTCGAGCAAGAAGACAATCCAGCTTTGCAATATGTCATCGCTTAATTCGGCTTCTGAGCAGAAAAAAAGGTACGTCCGACCTGTTGTGGCAAATCAAAGGCAGAAACCGCGTCATAGGCTTCTATATCAACAAAGCCAACCTTTGCCAGAACATCTTTAATCTCATCTTCGGTATAACAAGTCTGAGTCAGCGAAACATCCGCACGATGCCAGCCAGACTCCTGATAGAACATAGTGATGTCGGCAGTAGCCAGTTGTTGCTCCTCATCATAAGTTGATTTGACGATGATGACGTTCTCGTCTTCGATAATGCTAAACTCACCTGCCCAACGTCGCCGAAAGCCTTGTTCCATATTGAGGTCGAAGACAAAGCGTCCCTCTGCATTGAGAGAGTGATAGATATTGGCAAATACTTGTTCAAGTTCAGAAATGTCCAATATATGGTTGAGACCATCAAATGTAGAAAAGACAACATCCACAGGTGAAGCAAGTGAGAAATCACGAGCATCAGCTAAATGGAAGGTTGCATCAGGCGCATGTTGACGAGCATACGATAGCATCTGCTCAGAGCCATCCACCCCGACGACTTCGTAGCCTTGTTCCATGAGATGTTTAGCAAATTGTCCTGTGCCACAGCATAAATCGAGGACACGTGCACCTTTGGGAACAGCATTCAACGCCAGTTGCTCTAAGACAGGTAACATCCGAATGGGAAAGTTGCCCCAAAATTCATTATAGATGCGAGCGAAAAGGTCATAATCTTGATAACGGCTCATAAATCCACCTGTTCAAAATGTTCAACTGTGGGAAAGGGGTCATAAAAATGATGAAGCAATCGTTTCCATTCTTGATATTCATCGGAGCCACGAAAGCCTTCGGTATGGGCTTCTAATGTTTGCCAGCGCACAAGGAGAAGATACTTATTTTCGACTTCCAGACAACGTTGTAATTCATGCGATAGATAGCCTGACATGTTGGAGATAATCGGTGAGGCTTGCCGAAACGCATCTTCAAAGGCTTCTGCTTGCCCAGCTTTAACATGCAAAAAGACTGCTTCTAAAATCATGCTTGCTCCTACATTTGTGATAGGCTTAGACTGTAACGCAAAATGATGCAGAGACAAATTAGATGGAAAAACAAATTCAACAAGCCGCTGAGTGGATATATTCTTCAGAGAAGATTGTTGTATCGACAGGCGCAGGGATCAGCAAAGAATCCGGAGTGCCGACCTTTCGGGATGCTTTAGATGGATTATGGGAACAATACAATCCCGAAGATTTGGCGACACCGTTTGCATTCAGAAAAAATCCCAAATTGGTCTGGGATTGGTATGAGTATCGGCGTAATCTTGCGGGGAGTGTGCAACCCAATCCGGGACACATTGCGCTAGCAGAGATTGAGAAGCGCTATGCAAATACCATCGTCATCACACAGAATGTGGATGATTTGCACGAGCAAGCGGGCAATCGAAATGTGATTCATCTACACGGGAATATCGCCCAGCATAAATGTTTTAATGACTGTCAGGGAAGTCCAACGCTGGTTGATATTTCAACATTAGATTTCGATATTGAAAACGGTCCGCCAGATTGTCCGCATTGTGGTGGGTATGTTCGTCCGAATGTTGTGTGGTTTCACGAAGCTCTGCCAACATCTAATCTACGGGAAGCGATGACCTATAGCATAGAAGCGGATTTGATGATCGTCGTCGGCACATCGGGTATGGTCATGCCAGCCGCCGCCTTACCAGAGATAGCAAAATCTGCTGAACAAGGTGTGCCTGCTAAAATTATCGAAGTGAATCCAACGCATAGCGGAATATCGCACCTTGCCGACCTGAAATTAACTGGTCCATCTGGTGAAATACTGCCGCAAATTGTTGAAAATTTGCCATCGTAAGCGATGCGTCAGTCCAATTTTACAATTTGATTACAAATATAGTTTATACTGATTGAAGCATATTGTAGTTGTGGGAGACTTCCGCATGGCAGAAAAACCGAAAAATGATGGCACTGTTGATGGTGAGATGTATGAACTCGCTGGTTTAATCGAGCGATTGGTCGCCCATTTAATGGATCAAGCCATTGTCGGCTTTTTATTCTTCTTCGTCCTGTTTTTAGTTCCAAATCGCCCGATTTTATATCTCGTCAGTTTGCTCGTGCCTATTGTGTATCATTGGTGGTTTTGGACACGAAAAGATGGTCAAACCCCCGGTAAGTGGGCAATGGGTGTACGTGTGATTAAAGCAGATGGCACTGAAATACGTGATATTGATGCCCTACTCCGTGCGATTGGGTATCATGCCAGTGGCATTCTCTTCGGTCTAGGTTATCTGTGGGCATTTATTGACAAGGATAATCAGACCTTTCATGACAAAATCGCCCGCACCTATGTGGTACGCAATGACGAGAAGCGCAAAGTTGTGGTAGTCTAACTTCTAAAAAACTTATCAAAGTTTCGTCATTTACTTTGACATCCCTTTCTCAAACATGGCATGATAACAATGATATCTAATCAAGGTTAGGTATCATTATTGTCTATGTTGTTCAAGCTATAAGGGGAATAACTCAATGTCGTATGAAGCTGCTGAAAAAGCAAAGCATGAGGAAGTGGGACAAAAGCCCCGCGTTTGGGGAATTGTCATCCTTGGATTTATTCGTGGCGTTCTATCATTTTTTATCAGTATAAACACCCTTAACGAAATCCAAGATTTGGAACGTCTCGGTGCTGAATTCCCACCCTTGTTAACCCCTATCATCTACCTTGTGTTAGGGCTTGCTGTACTAGTCTTCGTCTCATCCATCCTGCTTGCAATGTATAAACGCTGGGGTCTTTATGCCGGTATCGTAAGCTATGGTGGTGATTTAGCACTTGGCGGTATCATGCTTCTGATGTTTGGCTCATTGGGTGGTGGTGTCTTGGGCTTTGTCATTGATGCAATAGTCTTGCGTTACCTCTATCAATGGCTGACACAGCATCCTCAAACCACCTACTTCGATTAAGCTATCTACGAATGATGGGCAGTGAAATATCTGCCCTTCCACATTACACTTAAACTTCCTGTTTATTTTATCTTTTGGAACAATGGTGACCACCCGTTTCCTTTGCCTTATCTTCCTATTCTCTTTTCTGTTTTCTGTAGGCTATGCCCAAGAAGCCGATGATGTCGGGCTGGCTTCAAATCATTGGCAAGTGTATTTGGAGCGACGAGTTAACAATGCCGGGCAAGATCGACTGGTTTTTAGCAACATCCTGTCTGGGGAAGAATCGGAACATATCGTTACAGGCGAACGTTATACACTACTTTCTGATCGTATGATTTACTTTGATCCGGTGCAACGAGTCATGATGGAAGTTGTACCACAACAAGCCCCAACCAGTTTTGCAACCATTGTGTTGAGTAGTCCCTTCCGTCGTGTAGATTGGGTGGTATCCAGTGACAGGCAGTGGTTGGCCTGGACGATTACAACGGGTGAAGCGACGGCTTTACAAACCTCAACCTCTGTCTTGCGTTTAGGAACCAATGAGATCATTCCTCTCTTCAATGATGGTCCACGTAATGGGGTGCGTGCATTGCCTGTTGCGTTTAGTGATGATAATCAAATCCTGTATATGGATGCTCATCCTGACAGCATTGGGCAGTTTGCACCCTATACCCAATATGCTGGTTTGTTTGGAATACAGATTGAGACGGGTGAAATCATTAATCTACCCGAAGAGCCGGGATGCTTTTGTGGGGGTGGCTTTGGTGCTGGTTTGATGTTGCGCCTTGATTTGCGAAGCGACTCTTCTGGCTTTGATGTGAATGTCACACGATTGGAGAATAATGTTACTCAACGTATTGAAGCGTTACGGTTGCGGAATTATACGCAAGCAGGCGACTTGTTGATTACAGAAGATGGACGACAAGCGATTTATGCCCTCTCTCTGATAGAAGGCTTTGGTACAACTGAACAATCCGTGCAGACGGTGTTTATGCTGGTGAATCTGCAAACGATGTCTCAGGAACGGCTGAATGACCCCATCACGACGTATATTCATCCGATAGCTTGGACAGATGATAACAGTGCGGTGCTATTCACCAGTCCGCAACGGAATGGCACATGGAAAATTCACATGGATGACGGGGATTTCATTCGCGTGGCAGAAGCAAATTATCTGGGTGATATTCGCCAGCCTTAACTGGTCTCAACTAAAAACTTAATCCCGCAAAACTCTGGACATCGTGTAAAATAGAGCGGAGAGAGCGATTTGTTGTTATAGATAGGGATTTATGAAGAAGCAGGCTGTTATTGAAAGCGTTGACAATTTTGATGTGCGACAAGCTAAGTATCAACCTGTCGCTGACATATTAAAAGACCATTATGGCTATCGGGACTGGCGACTCCATCAGACCCCGATGGATGAGTTGGTCAGTTGTATCCTCAGCCAAAATACAAGCGACATTAACCGAGACAAGGGCTTTGATAGCTTGAAAGCCACTTTTCCGACTTGGGCAGAGGTGCATCATGCCCCTACAGAAGAGTTAGTTGAGGCGATTCGGTCTGCTGGATTATCGAATCAAAAAGGACCACGAATACAACAAGCACTTCAACGTATTCTTGAGGAGCGTGGAGATTACAATATTGATTTTCTGGATGATTTGCCGATTGAGGAGGCTAAGGCATGGTTGACCTCACTTAATGGCGTAGGTCCCAAAACTGCGGCGATTGTGTTGTGCTTTGGCTTTAATCGCCCAGCTTTCCCCGTGGATACACACGTACATCGTGTGGGCAAACGTATCGGTTTTATCCCAGAGAAGATGAGTGCCGACAAAGCCCATGACTTGATGGAAGCGATTGTTCCACCAGAAGACTACTATCCCTTTCATATTCAGATGATTCAGCATGGGCGCAAGATTTGTCAGGCGCGCAACCCCAAATGTGAGCAATGTCCCCTTACAGAACACTGTGATTATTATCAAAATCTATCGACCTCATCGAACACTTAGGAAGGTAAGGTTATGTCTGAAACCCCGTTAAATACACAAACCTTATCGAACACCAAACAGATTTTACATTTGCTGAAAATGCAAACGAAGTCTGGGCATATTGACCATGATTTTATGTTGAAACAGTTGGAAAAAATTGAAGGCTTATTCGACCAAGTGGAAGCCTATCGACAAGAGCAGAAGTCATCGGGTCAATTTGAAGCCCTGTATCAAGTAAGCCGATTATTGGGAACATCGCTAGATATTCAAGAAGTGCTTGACCAAGTGATGGATGCGATTATCGGCTTAACCGGTGCTGAAGCTGGCTTTTTGATGTTGAAAAATGAGGATGGGGTATTACAAGTCCAAGCGGCGCGGAATCTTGACCAAGAAACACTGGGAACTGATGAATATCAATACAGTCGAACAATAGTGAATCGGGTCGTTGATGAAGGGCAAGCGATCCTAACAACGAATGCGGCAGAAGACCCGCGTTTTGCTAGCCAAGCGAGTATCGTGTCGCAGTCTATGCGGAGTATCATGGCAGTTCCCCTATGGACACGTCGGCAAACAATTGGTGTTGCTTATGCTGAAAATCGCGCACACACGGGTTTATTTACGCCGGATGACTTAGCCATCTTTGAAGCTCTGGCAGGGCAAGCGGCGATTGCGATTGATAACGCGCTCTTATTTGAGGCAACAGACCAACGTTTGGCAACACAGGTTGATAAACTCAGTTTGTTGCGTCGGATTGATATGCAACTCAGCCAGACTCTCGATACTGAAAAAATTATGCAGTATACATTAGAGTGGGCATGTCGAGCCTCGGGTGCGTCGATTGGCTATTTTGGCGAAATCGAGATTGATGAAGATATTACACCAACTATCGTCTATATTGCCCACCATGGCGTGGAGTCTGAAAATTCGACACCGCAATTCAACATCGAAGCTGATTTGATTCAGCTCATTCATGTCAAAGAAACCTTATCGTTTACGATTGAAAATCAATCCGCGCTTGCCATCCCCATTTTACGAGGTGAAGACACAGTTGTCGGTGTTATTCTGTTGATTCGGGATGATAGTGGAGCATTTAGTGAAGAAGAGCATGATTTAGCTGAACGCATTGTTGCGCGTGCGGGTATGACCTTAGAAAATGCCCGACTTTATAACGCGGTTCAGGCGGCTGATATTGCGAAAAGTGAGTTTGTAGGGATTGTTGCGCATGATCTTAAAGCCCCGATGACGAGTATTGCGGGCTACGCAGAATTGATTTTGATGGATGAGGACACTCTTATTGACCGTCAAGCTGAATTTCTTAAACGTATCCGCGAAACAGTCAGCCGTATGGAAATACTAGTGTCTGACTTAGCAGATATTAGCCGTATCGAGAGTGGGCATTTCTTGATGCAGGAGTCGGAGGTTCAGATTAAGCATGTAACGCAAGCTGTACGAGATGCCGCTATGCCACAAATTAGAGAACGTCATCATCAATACATTGAAGAGATAGAAGAGAACTTACCCCAATTGTATGTTGATTATTATCGACTGGTGCAGGTGTTGGTCAATTTGGTAAGCAATGCCTATAAGTACACACCAAATAGCGGGACAATTACTCTGCGAGCTTATCGTGAACACAATCGGGTTGTCTTCAGTGTTTCAGATACGGGTGTAGGCTTATCTGAGGAGGCTATCCACAAAATCGGCACGAAATTCTGGCGGGCATCGGACGATTACACTCGCTCACAGCCAGGTACAGGTCTTGGTTTTGCGATTACTCGGATACTAGTGGAACAAATGGGTAGCCCAATGGAAATTGAAAGCGAACTGGCTAAGGGATCAACCTTCCGTTTTAGTGTGGCTACTGTCTAATCAATTTCGTCCAACTTCGCTGGCAGTGAATTTCTATCAAGAGTATCCTTATTACATTGAGTGTCGTATCTCGTCAAGTTAACCTCTAAAACCATTACTTTGGCTGATTCAACATTTGGAAGGAGCAATCGGATGAGTGAAGCCATGCAACAAGTCCGTGAACAATTGAATGAATTACTTGAATCTGCCAAGAATGGCTCGTTGATTCCAATTCGACTGCCGGGACAGATTGAAGCTATCCTCGACTCCTTGAAACAAGCTGACGACGATGCCAAAGCGGAAGCCTCAAAACAATCATCTGGTGGGGATGTTGGTGATGACTACATGAAAGAAGAAGCCTATTTTGTGGGACATGCAGTTCATGAACTCCGGACACCCATGACAAGTATTCGGGGTTATTCGGACATGTTGGGGGCGATGGGAGAATTGAATGAAATGCAACAGCAATTCATGGACGTCATCAAAACCAATGTGAAGCGGATGGAAGGCTTGCTTGCTGATGTGAGTTATATGAACAAGATTCGCAAAGGCACGCTGGCAATTAATCCGAAGATGGAGATGGCAAAGAACATCACTGGTATGCTCGAAAAGAATATGACCCCCGTTGCTGAAGAATTAGAGCGTCAACTCGAATTTGATGTCCCGCAGGGTTTGCCACTTGTGACTGTTGATACGGATATGTTGGTCGTTGCCTTAAGTAAATTTGTCGAGAATGGATTACGTTATGCTCCCAAAGAAACGGGCAAAGTGACAGTAAAAGCCGAAGCAGTTGAAAATACCCTCGTCATCACAATTGCGGATAATGGGATTGGGATTTCTCCTGAAGATAAGGAGCATCTCGGCGAAATTTATTTCCGATCTGACCATGATGCGGTACGTGAGTATAAGGGTAGTGGGTTGGGGATTCCGATTGCGTTTGGGATGCTGGATATGCTGGGGATTGATTACACCTTTGAGAGTGAAGCAGACAAAGGCACGACAGTGACTGTTCGCATTGAGGGGATGAGTTAAATAATTTATCGTTGGCGACTATAACTTTGTAATCTATACACTCTCTTGACCTTTATTCGCCCGTCATAATAACAGGACAACGCTGTAATTTTTGTCTTTACAATGCGGGTTTTTCATGATAAATTTTCCGCGCTCTGAGCAAACAACCACAGAGTTTAATTGTTTCGGCACAGTCTCTCACTGTGTCGTTTATCGTGTATGGAAGAATTGGGGAACATTAAACCAATGACTCAACCGCAATATCTAACGCAAGAAGGCTATACTGAACTCGAACAACGCCTCGAACATTTTGAGCAAGTCCGTCGTCCACAAATTGCAGAACGTCTCCGTCAAGCTCTGGAAGAGGGTGGCGAACTCACTGAAAATTTGGAGTATCATGACGCGAAGAACGAACAGGGTTACATAGAAGCTGAAATCGCACGCCTGTCGCAGATTGTCCGTACTGCCAAAATTATTGAAGATGATGGAAATCGGGATAGGGTCCAACTTGGAGCCAAAGTCACTGTCACGGAAAAAGGCACACGCGATACCGAAGTGTATCATCTGGTTGGCTCGGCGGAGGCGAATTCGCAAGCTGGGAAAATCTCGGCGGAAAGTCCCTTTGGGAAAGCCTTGCTTGGTGCGAAAGTGAAAGACAAAGTCACGGTACAAGCACCCGATGGTGACATCGTCTTTGTGATTAAGAAAATCGAGTAGCCTACCCTACTCATCTCTACACATCTTCACTATTCTCTATAAATAGCAAACATCCACATTGTAGGAGACCAAATGCCTTATGTGGCAACCGAATAAACTCGAACAAGAACGGCTGGATAAAGCTGAACGACTTGAAGCTGAAGGAATCGACCTTTATCCGCCCCATGTTCATCGTAGTCATACCCTTGCTCAAGCAATTCACGAATTTGAAATGTCTGAGTCTGATAATCCCGATAATATTCCGTCCATTGAGGTCACAGTATGTGGACGGATTCGTCGGCTGAATATCAAGGGTAAAGTCTCCTTCATGCATATTGAAGATGAAAGTGCGCGCCTGCAACTGTTCATTCGGATTAATTCATTGGGAGAAGAGAAGTATCAACTGATCCGAGATAAACTCTTTGATATGGATGATTTCGTGCAAGCGAGTGGCACGATGATGCGGACTCGTGCGGGTGAAGTGAGTGTAAATGTGCAGGAGTTTATGCTATTAAGCAAATCCCTTAGCCCGCTTCCAGTGATTAAAGCCGAAGTTCGTGATGATGGGACGGTTGTCGAGCACGGTACCTTCAAAGATGTGGAGACCCGTTATCGACAACGCTATGCTGACCTTGCAGTGAACAAATCCGTGCGAGACGTGTTTATCACGCGCGCGAAAATCATGAAAGCTCTCCGTAACTTCCTAGATAATGAAGGAATGCTGGAAGTCGAAACGCCGATTCTGCAACCTATATATGGTGGTGCGGCGGCGCGTCCTTTTGTGACGAATCACAATCAATTACATCAAGAGCTGTACTTGCGTATTAGCTTTGAGCTGTATCTCAAGCGATTGTTGGTGGGTGGTTATGATGGAGTCTATGAGCTGGGGCGTGACTTCCGCAATGAGGGCGTGAGTTGGAAGCATAATACTGAATTTACCATGCTGGAATTCTATCAAGCCTATATTGATTATGAAGGTGTGATGGATATTACGGAGCGTATGGTGGAGTATGTTGCGCTTGATGTATTGGGAACCACGGAGATTAACTTCAAAGATCAAGACATCAATCTAGCAAAAGGTTGGAAACAGTTGTCTATTCGGGATGCCGTTTTGGAATACCTCGATTTTGATTATATGGATTATCCAGATGCAGAATCCCTCTATAATTATGTTGTCAACAAACTCGGACATGATGACTTGAAGCCCGACCAAACATGGGGGCGGATTATTGTGGAGCATTTGCTGGGGAATCATATCGAGAAGCAACTGATTCAGCCGACGATTATCAAAGATTATCCGCGAGATATGTCACCCTTTGCGAAACGTATTCAAGTTGTGGAAACGGATGATCCCAAAGAGCAAGCCTATTTCGATACCCATACCGAACGCTTTGAGTTTTTCATCGCTGGGATGGAGATGGGCAATGCCTTCACCGAGTTGAATGACCCACGTGACCAAGAAGCCCGTTTTATTGAGATGGGTCGGTTGTATAGCGATGATTCCGATGAAGCGACACCCATTGATGAAGATTATCTGCGGGCCATGCGTTATGGGATGCCCCCAAATGGTGGGTTTGGCATGGGGGTTGACCGCTTTATCATGCTTCTGACTGACCAGCATACCATTCGTGATGTCTTGATCTATCCGCATCTGCGTGAAGTGAAAGACTAATCCACGATAGATCGTATTCAGTCTTCATAAAGATAGGAACAAAATCATGTCGCAAGACATTATCAACCAAATCAACAGCTTGCTCCAAGAAACAGGACATGCCCACCATCAAGCATATATCGAGACGGATGGTGCAGACCCAGACTGGCCCCTATGGTATGCGGATTACCTGCATGACAAACTTCCACAACTGCTGAATGCCTCTTTGACAAAGACCGAAATTGTCTACTTACTGGTGAGCTTGGATAAAGAGCAACATACACAAGCTCCGGGAGCAAAGTGGACACATTACTATGCGAAATCGTTGGTAAACCGCTATCTCTAGCTTTGTCTGTAAATTCTGACATTCTGCGAATACGAAATTTTGTTTAAGGTTTGTTAATCTGTAAGGGACTGAGTATACTCATTCCATAGAATTCAGATTCTTGACTCACGCTGATGGAGTCCGCATGGCAATCGACAATAAGCTAGAAACGGGTGTGATTCTCGATGGATTGGGGCATGGTGTCTTAATCTTTGGGAGCGATGGCAAACTCATTACAGATAATCTCACAGCACGTACCATCCTGAGTACCGATATTAAGATGCTTCGTGACCAAGGCTGGAGTGCCGCCTCGATGCTCTTTCATCTGACTGGGGATATCGAAGAGCAAACCCTCGATTCCATTCGTGAACAAGCCTTGCAATCTGCCCGACCTGTCCGCTTTCATATCTATCGTTCTGGACAGTATGTTCCTTGCTGGGCAACGGGATTGACGGGACAAGATGGTCAAGTCTATACCATGATTACGCTGGAACAACTCGACTGGACAGTTGTGGGCAATGTTATCGACCGCTTCCGTAGTGAGATTCAGGATTCGATTGACAGCACCATTGGCCATGTGAATCTGATTAACAAGACGATGGCTACCCATAAGCCAGATGATAGCCTGCAAACCTTGATGCGGCGGATGGGTGGATTCTTTAAACTCATCTCGATTCATATGAGTCGCTCAAATCGGCTGATGGTCATGATGCAACGCTTAGAAGATATTCGCGTCGGGCAAACTCGTGAGAATGTACGCGAGGAGCGTCAGAAAATCCTGCTGGATGACTATTTTGAGGATTTTCTAGAAGAATTAGAAGAAGTCGATTGGCTCGACCCGGAAACCGAAGTACAGGATTATCGTGGGCGCTTGCGCCTCGACATTCCTGAAAATCTTTATGTCTACACCTCAAAACGGTATCTCGGCTATGTCTTGCGGGACTTATTGCGGAATGCTATTATGTACAGCCTACATGGAGTGCCGATTTCGATGAAAGCACACAAACGAAATGGGCAAATCCAAATCGATGTCACAGATGAAGGTTATGGTATCCGTGAAAAGGAATGGGAACGAATTTTCCAACCTTTCACACGTGCGAGACAACCTCAAATCATCAGTGAATTCGGTTATGGGTTGGGTTTGCACTTATGTCGATATGAGGTCGAAGCCATGAATGGACGGTTGTGGTTTACGAGTAAAGAAGGCGTGGGAAGCACCTTTAGCTTCTTACTCCCGGCATGGAAAGATGATTCGGATTCATCTAGTTCTCAAACTCAAGAACCTTAACCCTGTCCGTCGTTCATCAACGGTGATAGTACGCCTTTTCTGCACACGGTCAGGAAGGGCGTTTTGCATTTTATAGGAGGAATCGCATGGATTTCTTAACCCCTGAATTTTTTGATCTAGTGGTCTTTGCCGTTATCGGCATAGGTGGTGTTTGGGCAGGGGTTCGCCTGCGCCAAGACCTCTCGCGCAAGCAAATTGACGATGCGCCGGAGTGGTGGCTTCGATCTCAATCTTCCTCTCAGGATGATACCCAGCCAAATCAATCTATATCTGAATAAACGTAAATCAAAAACCACTATGAATTTAATGACTACACTGGCAACAAGGAGAACCCAACCCCATGCTCGATATTAACCTCATTCGGGAGAAGCCCGATTGGATCAAAGAACAATTCCGAAATCTGAATGCGGAGGATGTAATTCCGCGCATTGATACGATTCTGGAACTGGATAAAAAACGACGTGAAATCCGTACGGAAATCGAAACGGCACAAGGCTTTCGCAATCAACTGAATAAAGCCAACGGTCAATTGCGTGGTAATAAGCAGATGGATGACGCGGAAAAAGCCACTCGTGCTTACCTCGCCTCCGAAGCAATTGAACTCAGTGATTATCCGACAGCCGTTGACATCCTCACAGGTGAGAAAGACGTTGAAGAGGATGATACACAAGAACTGACATCATCATTTGACCAACTAATTAATGCACTCAAAGCACTCGGTACTCGTTTGGATGATGGCTTCAAGGAAGCAAAAGACATCGAAGCGGAACTCGAAACACATATGCTGTGGTTGCCGAATATCCCGCACGAGAGCGTAAAAGTCGGCATGTCGGAAGATGAGAACATCATCCACAAAGCTGAGGGAATGCTGTTTGAATTTGACTTTGAGCCGAAACCGCATTGGGAATTGGGACCGGAACTTGGCATCCTTGATCTAGAACGGGGTGTCAAATTGGCTGGCACACGCTCGTATATTTTGCAGGGTTGGGGTGCGCGCCTGCAACGAGCATTGACCAATTTCTATCTGGATATGGCTCGAGAAAAAGGCTTTATTGAAGTCTATGTTCCCCATCTCCTCTTGGAAGATATGCTGTATGGCTCAGCACAGTTGCCTAAGTTTGATGATAATGTCTATCGTCTTGATGACTCAAATCAATATCTGATTCCGACTGCTGAGGTTGCTATCACCAATATGCATCGAGATGAAATACTCGATGAGGCGCAACTACCCTTATACTACGTCGGTCATACGCCTTGCTATCGTAGTGAGAAGATGAGTGCAGGACGTGACGTGCGGGGGATAAAGCGGGTGCATCAATTTGATAAGGTGGAGATGTATAAATTCACTACGCCAGAAACCAGCTATGACGAATTGGAGTCGATGACCGAAGCGGCGGCTGATTTATGTCGAGCATTAAAAATCCCCTTCCGCCGATTAGAACAAGTCACTGGTGATTTGGGCTTCAGTGCAACTAAGAAGTATGACCTAGAGATGTATGCCCCCGGCTGTGATGAGTGGCTGGAAGTGAGTTCATGTAGCAATACAGAAGATTTCCAAGCTAGGCGCGCGATGATTCGCTATCGTCCAGTGGGAAGCAATAACAAACGCTTCGTTCATACATTGAACGGTAGTGGTCTCGCCCTCCCTCGCACGATTATCGCCATCCTAGAGAACTATCAACAAGCTGATGGAAGTGTCGTTATTCCAGATGTTCTGAGTCCCTATCTAGGTGGTGCAGATGTTATCACCAAAGCCTAAGTGTTGCACCAACATTGAGAGCCTGTGAATTAGACTTTGCAGGCTTTTCTCTGCTTTGCATCTATGCAACTTCGGTTATAATGCACGGGTGTTTTCATCCTCAACAAAGGTTATCCGTTGGATTTTTCAGTAATTAAAGCCGTAGTTTCAGATATGGATGGTGTCTTGTGGCGTGGCGATGAACCGCTACCAATGATGCCAGAGTTGTTCACATTTCTACGTCATCATCACATTCCCTTTGCCCTTGCTACGAACAATAGCCGTAAATCACAGCAGGACTACATCAACAAATTGGCTTCGATGAATGTCCCAGATATACAGTCGAACCAAATCATCACCAGTGGAACTGCAACAGCGCAGTATCTCAAGTCCCAACACCCGAATGGTGGAAAAGTGTATGTTGTAGGTGGTGATGGTCTTGTCGAAGTCTTAGAAACAGCGGGTTTTACAATTGCGGACAAAGATGCCGATTTCGTGGTGGTGGGGATTGATTTTAATTTGACCTATGACAAATTGAGACGTGCGACCATCCTCATTCGAAATGGTGCGACATTTATTGGCACAAACCCCGATGTCACCTTTCCCTCACCAGAAGGACTGGTGCCGGGTGCGGGAAGTTTGCTAGCCCTAATCGAAGTTGCTACGGATGTACAGCCAATTGTGATTGGGAAGCCGAAGCCAGCGATGTTTGAGGTTGCCCTCGAAAATTTAGGCACACAAGCCCATGAAACCCTGATGATTGGAGATCGCTTGGGTACAGATATTCGAGGTGGACATCAGACCGGAATGAAGACAGCTTTGGTGTTGACAGGTGTGGAGAGTCAAGAATCTATGGATCAAAGCAACCTGAAGCCAGATGTTGTTTTGCAAGGGCTACCTGAATTGATACAAACTTGGAAATCATTCTTATAAATCACTTTGAGAAAGGAAACATTGATGCCTCCTATTGCTGTACAACTATATAGTCTCCGAGAAGAATTGGATACCGATTTTGACGGGACGATGGCGAAAGTGGCTGAGATGGGCTACATCGGAGTCGAACCCTATGGCGGACTCGATGCCAAGCAAGTTTCTGATACTTGCCAGAAACTGGGTCTGCAAATCACAAGCGCACATTTGAATTTGCCATTGGGTGATGACCAGCAAGTTGTTTTCGACTCGGCTAAGACACTGGGTATTCAACACATCATCATTCCATGGGTCACACCCGACACCTTTGCATCGCTGGATTCCATTCGGCAATTTGCTGACCAGATGAATCAAGTCCAAAAAGCCTGTCAACAAGCGGGATTTACACTAGGGTATCACAATCACGACTTTGAATTTCAACTTGTGGATGGACAACCTGCCTACCATGCTTTTGTAGAACATCTATCGCCAGCTATTGTATTGGAAATTGATACGTATTGGGTGCATGTCAGTGGGGTTGATGTCACTGATACACTCAAACAGTATGCCTCGCGTACACCTTTATTGCATATAAAAGATGGTCCCGGTACAAGCGATGCCCCAATGACCGCCATTGGTGAAGGCGTAATGGATTTTCAAGCGGTGCAACAAGCGGTTGATATAGCAGATTGGTGGATAGTTGAACTTGACCGTTGTGCTACGGATATGACCCAAGCCATTCAAGCTAGCTATACTTACCTCACTCAGAATGGATTGGCAAATGGAAAGGTTTAAGGTTGGCATTCTTGGCTGTGGGAATATCGCCCCAGCTTATGTAACAGGTTGTCGCCCCTACTCGATTGTGGATGTAGTTGCCTGTGCAGATTTGAATGAAGAACGCGCCAAGCAATTTGCTCATGAATATGGACTTCAAGCCCAAACTATTGATGAGTTACTGGCAGATTCCGACATCGATATCATCATCAATCTGACAATCCCCTCTGTACATGCAGAAGTGAGCCTGAACATACTCAATGCGGGGAAGCATGTCTATAGTGAGAAACCGCTAGCAATTAATCGAGATGATGGACAAAAGATACTTGGAAACGCTGTTGAACAAGGTCTACGCGTAGGTTGTGCGCCGGATACTTTCTTGGGCGGTGGCTTACAGACCTGCCGTAAGTTGCTAGATGATGGCGCAATTGGTCGTCCCTTTGCCGCGAAAGCATTTATGGCATCTCATGGACCCGAAAGCTGGCATCCAAATCCCGCGTTTTTTTACCAAACAGGTGGCGGACCGATGCTGGATATGGGACCTTATTACATCACGGCTCTCGTGAATTTTTTCGGTGCAGTAAGTTATTTGTCTGCATCGACGAGTCGTTCCTTAGATGAGCGTATCGCTGGACATGAAAGCATACGTGGGCAAAAGATTCCTGTTGAGATAAATACCTATTCTGCTGGGCTATTGAACTTCGCTTCGGGTGTGACTGCTACGATGATGATTTCCTTTGATGTCTGGAAACATCACCTGCCAATTATCGAAATCTATGGCACTGATGGCACATTATCCGTCCCAGATCCCAATACGTTTGGCGGAACGGTCAAATTGTGGACTGCCGACAGACAAGAAGAATACGAAGTTGCCTTGACCCATTCAGATGAGGTTCGGCGCGGGATCGGTGTCGCAGAGATGGCACACGCCATAGCCACCAACTGCCCACATCGTGCAAGCGGTGAACTAGCGAATCATGTGTTGGATGTCATGCTAGCATTTGATGAATCGTCAATTGAGCATCAGTTCATCCAGATGAGGTCACATATTGACCGCCCCGACGCTTTGCCAGCAGGGATGGAAATCGATAAATTCAGTGTCGCTTAATACTCACCTGCCGCGTTGTGTGCTTCGCGTATAGGACGTGGCAGACGGTACTTTGGCGTACACGCTAAGACCAGCTGAATCGATGTTTCTAAGTCTGCGAGGTGACCAACGGAGATATAGACTGGCTTGACGTTGGTTCGGGTTCGTAGGACAACGCCGAGCGTCTCACCTTTGTAGGTTAGTGTGCTATAAGAGCCTTTTTCTAGGTCGGGTGTCTCATAGTTACCCACAAGGTGATTTTTGCCACAGCCAATCGTCGGTTTTTGTAACCATAAGCCCATATGGGAAGCAATACCTATCTTGCGTGGG
This sequence comes from Anaerolineae bacterium, assembly GCA_028284565.1. Next base: position 22,269 of record JANQRM010000381.1, read on the forward strand.
TGAATCCGCCCCATCCCATCGAATATCAGCACATCAGGCTCTTGTTTGAGTTGGCGAAAGGCTTCAATTAACACTGCCCCTTCCCGAAAGCTCAATAAGCCCGGCACATAGGGAAAAGTCGTTGGGAGTTTCGCGCGTGAAATTTCTATCACTTCAAGTTCTGGAAAGGACAACACCACAACGGCAGATTGTGAGACATTGTTCTTGACGCTGACATCAACCCCAGCAACATATCGAATATTAGCGAGGTCAAGGGGGCTGTCATCGATAATTTCATCGGCAAGTTGCTTCTGCAGTTCGATTGCCTCTTTAGGGGATAAGTCCCACTTGTGTCGTTTAAATATTTTCATTCGTTATCATTTCATTGAATCAAAAAGGGCATACCAATTAGATATGCCCTCTTATTGATGGAGTTTCTGCTTAGTCTGAGCCTAAGCCCAAGAGACCCGTTTCGGGTTGGGGTTTGCGTTGTTGCTCATCGTCTTTGCCAAAACGAATAACATCTCCACCTTCCGTAATAGCTTCGACAGACAAGCCAAGGCTTTGGAGTTCTTTGACAAGAACACGGAAGCTCGTGGGGATACCCGGCTCTTCAATGGGTTCACCTTTGACGATGGCTTCATAGGTCTTCACACGACCTTGCACATCATCGGACTTCACAGTCAACATCTCTTGTAAGATATATGCCGCACCATAAGCCTCTAATGCCCACACTTCCATCTCACCGAAACGTTGACCACCGAACTGGGCTTTACCACCCAAGGGCTGTTGCGTGACCAAGCTATAGGGTCCGGTAGAACGGGCATGGGCTTTGTCTTCGACCAAGTGAGCCAGCTTCAACATATGAACGTAGCCTACTGCAACGGAACGGTCAAAGGGTTCGCCCGTGCGTCCATCATACAGTGTGTGTTTACCGAAATGGGGTAAGGGTTTGTTCGTCTCGAACATCACCTTTTCCGCAAATTGGAACAGTTCTCGTGTTGACAACCCATCTTTAATTTTGATGTCAGGTTGTTGTGCTTGCATCCACAAGATGAGCGAAGCATGCAAAGCATTCGTATCCCGACGCAAACGCTCTTCGACCGTGAATTCTGTGTTGTCAAAGATGAGTGTATCATCTGGCTGAAAACCTTTTTCACGGAGCCACTCTGCTAGAACTACCCGTCGTGCATAGACTTCCTGCTGTACCAAAAGGTCTTGGTCATAATTGGGGTTCTCACCAACCCATGCATGAATATACAAACGACGGACTTCATTATCATCTTGCAAGTCTTCCGGTTCGTAGTACTCTGCGACCCATTCCCACGCGCGTTCTGTTATCTCATTCCATGCCCGATCAATCATCCAAGAACGACCCAACTCAGCTTGGATTTCCAGCTCATTCGCGCCATCGAATACTGGTGTCACTGCACGGAAACCTAAACGATCTGCCGCCCAACCGAGATGCAATTCCAAAACCTGACCGATGTTCATACGTCCGGGTACACCTAGTGGATTTAGGATGATGTCCACCGGACGACCACCGTCAAGATAAGGCATATCTTCGATTGGGACAATTTTGGAGATTACGCCTTTGTTCCCATGACGACCTGCCATCTTATCACCGACTGTCAGTTTACGGCGTTGCGCCACGCTGACGCGCACCATCTTCTCGACACCCGCTGGCAAATCAGGATGTTCGTCACGGGTGAAGGTCTTAACATCGACCACTTTACCTCGATCCCCGTGAGGTAGACGTAAGGAGGAGTCTTTTACTTCGCGCGCTTGTTCACCAAAAATCGCACGGAGCAACTTCTCTTCGGGCGAGAGTTCTTTTTCACCCTTAGGTGTAATCTTCCCGACGAGAATATCATTGGGTCCAACTTCTGCACCGATACGGACAATTCCGAATTCATCCAAGTCCTTGAGAGCTTCCTCACCGACATTGGGAATATCATAAGTGATTTCTTCCGGACCGAGCTTCGTATCGCGGGCTTCAACCTCATGCTTTTCAATATGGATACTCGTGAATTTGTCTTCACGCAGGAGATTTTCGCTAATGAGCAAAGCATCCTCGTAGTTGCCGCCATCCCATGACAAGAACGCGGCTAGGACATCATGACCGAGCGCAATATGTCCATAATTGGTAGATGAACTGTCAGCGAGGATATCTCCCACTTCCACCATCTGCCCCTTAGCAACAATAGGACGTTGGTCAATACAAGTGGATTGATTCGAGCGATCATATTTACGGAGTTGATAGTGTTTTTCTTCGCCCTCTTCGGTGCGAACAACAATGCTATCACCCTGTACACTGACCACTTTACCTGTGACATCCGATACCATGATTTGTCCGCTATCATAAGCGGCATGTTTTTCCATACCTGTACTGACAATGGGAACTTCGGGCATCAACAACGGCACAGCTTGTCGTTGCATGTTTGACCCCATCAAAGCACGGTTAGCATCATCATGCGAGAGGAAAGGAATCAACGCGGCACTAATGCCTACAACTTGACGCGGTGCAATATCCATATAATCAATGCGTTGTGGTGCAACAGTCAAGAAACCCTGATTGTAACGCGACGAAATACGATTCTCGACAAAGTACCCATTTTCATCCAGTTGTGAGTTTGCCTGCGCAATGATGAAGTTGTCTTCCATATCTGCCGAGAGATATTCGATTTCTTCAATCACGAAGGGCTTAACTGGAACTTTCTCGATTTTAGCTTTGACCAATTTCTTGGCAATTTTCTCGTCAATGACTGTATCTTCTTCGACGATAACTTTTTCTTTTGCATCTTCGATATCATCACGAGTAATACAGCCGATTATCGCCGGGTCATCAGGAGCCATGAATTTAACCACTTTGCGATAGGGTGTTTCTACAAAGCCATACTCGTTCACTCGTGCATAACTTGCCAGACGACCAATCAAACCAATATTCGGACCTTCTGGTGTTTCAATCGGGCAGATACGTCCATAGTGACTATGATGCACATCACGCACATCAAAGCCAGCACGCTCACGACGGAGACCCCCGGGTCCTAATGCTGAGAGCGTACGCTTGTGAGTCAATTCTGCCAATGGATTGGTTTGCTCCATGAACTGCGACAATTGAGATGAACCGAAGAACTCACGAACAGCTGCAACAATTGGGCGAATATTGACAAGGGAAACCGGTGTAAGGCTTTCAGCTTCCCGAATGGACATGCGTTCACGAACTACTCGTTCCATACGTCGCAAGCCCACGCGGAGTTTGTTCCCAATCAGTTCACCAACCGTTTTCACACGACGATTACCCAGATGATCAATATCATCGGTAGCAACGACTCCATTGTTAATGTTAATCATGCGCTCAACAACTTTGACGATGTCGTGCTTGGTAATCGTGCGAATATCCCGCGAAATTGTGCCATCCAAGCGCAGGCGTTGATTCAACTTGTAACGTCCAACTCGTTCCAAGTCATAACGGCGTTGGTCAAACAACTGGCTTTCAAGATATTCACGCGCATTGTCGAGTGTCGGAGGGTCTCCGGGACGCATCCGACGGAAGAATTCAATCAGTGCTGCCTGTGCGACTGTCTGACCTTTTTTCAGTTCCCAAACCGGTTCGCTATTGATTGAGTTTTCAAGATAGCGATGCGTTTCGTTATTATCTGAGTCGGCGAAGAGTGCCAGCAATTCATCATCTTCCCCAGTTTTGACAGGCGACATATCTTCGGGTAGGCGATCTTGGACTGCCGCCAGTGCGCGGAGCAAGATAGTGACAGGCATCGTCCGCTTACGATTGAATTTAATCTTGACTTGATCGTTCTTAGCAGTTTCAAATTCCATCCATGCGCCACGGTCTGGAATGAGTTTGGCATTTGAGAGTAAACGCCCTGTTGCCCGTTCTTCTTCTGCATCAAAGTAGACACCGGGAGAGCGAATCAATTGACTGACAACGACTCTTTCTGTTCCATTGATGATAAACGTCCCTTTTTCTGTCATCAGAGGGAAATCACCGAAGAAGATGTCTTGGATGATAACCTCATCCCCTTGTTCACGATTGACCAATGCCACCTTCACATACATCGGCGCAGCATAGGACATATCGCGCTCTAAACATTCATCTTCATCATATTTGGGTTCTTCTAACCAAAACCCAAGACCGAATTCTTCTGCTTCTGGAATGTTGCCGGGGAAGTAGAGTTTGAGATTGCCATTGAAGCTCTCAATCGGGTTGATTTCGTCGAACAGTTCGACTAATCCTCCTTCAATAAACCATTTGAAGGATTCCAGCTGAATATCAATCAGCGACGGTAACTCCTGAACATCGGGAGTTCGGGCATAACTTTTGACGTTATAGTATTCCTTCAACGCGCCTCTCCTTAATGATTAATTCGGACGAAATTCTAGAATCACAACAACGAAGCGGACTCCGTCTATTGAAGCGGTGTTGCCTCGTTTGTGAGTAAGTTGTCGATTGTGTAAGTTCTGCGTGCGTCATCGTTTCCGATTCGATATGTCGAGGAAACAAGAGTTGAAGTATATCAGATATGCTTGAAGGTTGTCAAGGGCAACACAAAACACCACGAATGGCGCGTGGTTTCAATAGATTATAGGTAAATATGCTCGTTTTGGCAAGTTTTTCCGTTCCACACTTTGGTTCTAAACAGCTGGAGCCTCTTCAATTTCAGGGGAACGTCCGCCCAATACCCGACGAATAAGTATGAGAACGAATCCGACCGTCACCGTCAAGGTCGCAACATGAACGCGCGTTGGAAGCCCTCTGACTCGTGAGACAACCCCTTGTGCTTCAGCTCCCATAAGGTCGTTGTATAAACGCTCTTGGAATTCAGATGGGACTTCAACCAACTCTAA
>JANQRM010000394.1 GCA_028284565.1 Anaerolineae bacterium
CCCGACGACCTATATGCCTTTTGGGGAGAAGTGGGCGATGCCATTTCCATCTCGATGACACGTGGGGACGGCAACCTCGATTCCGTCATCGAAATCCTCAATGCCGACCAAAACCGACTCACCCGCGACGACGACGGCGGCGAATCCCAGAATTCACGCATTGACCGCTACGAAATCCCTCTCACTGGACTCTACTACATTCGTGCCACCCGCTATCAAGGCACAAACGGCGACCCCAACACTGCCGGAACCTACATCCTCGTCCTCGCCCAACGAGTCGATTAATGATTCGCATATCACACAAAATTCTGTACAATCCACAACATGAATCACTCGCGCCAAACAATCATTCTCTCCTTGCTTTTAATTGTTGTTTTTACCGCCTGTAACCAAAGCACAGGAGATGCCCCCATTCCCACACTTGTCACACCTAATGCCCGTGCAACAGAGATTGTCCTCACGCAAAACGCCCCACCAGAAGGCTTCGGTGTCGTCAACTTTCCCTTAATCGACGACCAACTTGAAAAACTCTCCGGCTGGCGATACGAACTCCGCATGGCATTCGATGGGGTCTTCTCCCGCACCCCACGCCAAACCTCCGCCGTCATTGAAACAGAAGTCTCTTTTAATCAACTCGGCTCAGCCCGTCGGGTTGTCTTATCCACAGAAGGCGATCTCTTTGGTCAGCCTGAACCCGTCAGTTATGAAGCTGTCCGCTTAGGACCGGATACCTTCCTCGTGCGAGATAACACCTGCTTGACAAGTGATGATGGCGATTTTGCGGCGGCGGCAGATTTAACTGCAGGTGATCTAGTCGGCGGAGTCCAAGAGGCTGTCGCATCGGGCATACCCCAGCAAATCATCAATAATGAAGAGGTTTGGCGATACGATGTCTTGCTTGATGAGTTGGTGCTACCCAACATTCAATTGCGGGAGAATAGCGAGATACTCAGCTTTGCCGGGGAACTCTGGGTCTCTCCAGAGCATGAGGTAGCCGTGCGTTATTATCTCAATGTCGAGGTTGAGGATGCCATCGTCTTCGCCAATCTGGTCGAAAATACGCTACCCGTAACTGGACGAGTCACCATCCGCTACGATCTCTTTGGCATTGGCGATGTCCCCAATTTAAGTGTCCCATTTGGATGCTAAACTGCAACTTCTTCTTTCTCGACAATCGCAAATACATCCCGCTTGGGCATGGTCACGCGGAAGGTTGTTCCCACACCCTCTTCGCTCTCGAACTCTATTTGGCCACCATGCAAATCGACGGTCTGTTTCACAATGGTTAAGCCCAAACCCGTCCCAGTAATATTCGTCGCATTCTTTGCCCGATGAAATACTTCAAACAGCTTCGGTTGATCACTAATCGGGATGCCAATGCCCTCGTCCTGAACAGTGATATGGATGCCTTGCGAATGCCCCTTCACCTTAAACTCAATAACATCGCCCTTATCCGAATATTTCACAGCATTCGAGAGCAAATTGGAGACCATCAACTTAAACAGGTTCTCATCCACCTTCATCAGGGGGATGTCGCCTTCAAAGGTCGTATGTAGCACCTTTTGTTGGTTCACCGCAATCGTCTGAATATCATTGCACACCGCTTCACACAATTGGCGGACATTCGTCTCTTGTGGCTTGAACGGCAACTTTTCAATTTCGGCTTGATCAACCGTCAAGAAGTTTTCGATCAACGATGTTAAATGCTTGACCTGAGATTCGATTTTGCTCAAATGCGTGGCGCGCTTGTCCGGTGTCATACGATTAATATACCGATGAAGCAAATCCGTAGAGAGCAAGATGGAGGTCAGCGGCGTGCGGAATTCATGCGAAATCATCGAAACAAAGCGTGACTTTAGCTCATTCGCCTCGACTTGACGTTGTAGAGAATTCCTTAATTGATGCTCGACCTTCTTCATCGCAGTCACATCGCGGTTAATCCCCACCAAACCGCGAATCTGCCCATCATCATCATAAATCGGATACTGACTCGTCAAATACCACCGCTTATCACCCTGTACCGTTTGTTGATACTGTTCAGCATCCGTAATTGGTTCACCTGTTGCCAGCAAATGCTCTTCAGCTTGCACCCAATCCTCATATTTCATGACCGGGAAATAGTCTAAATCGGTCTTACCCAAAATCTCGGCTTCATCCGACTCACCCAAATACTTGACTGTTGCATCATTCACCAAAATGTACTTCAGATCATTATCTTTGGCATACACATGATCTGGGAGGGCATTAATCAAGGTCTGGAGCAAATTGCGTTCCTCACGGAGTTTTTGCTCAACCAAGACCAGCTCCGTTTGGTCTTGCGCCGACCCATAATAACGAACAACTGCGCCCTGTTCATCAACAACCGGACGCAAACGAGTAAACAGATAGCGAACCTCACCCGCCTTGGTCACAATACGATGTTGCCAGCCCACTTCTGCGCCAGAGTTAATCATCTCCAAAAACTTGCGTTGGGCAATCGGTATATCGTCATCAACAACGATTTGCGTGAGCTGTCTTGCCCATTGCATCTCCTCTTCGGAATAACCCGTATTAATCGCAAAAGCCTGTGTCATCCATTCGAGCTCAAAATCTTCTTCATCGGGATTGTAACGATACGAATACGCATAATCCGACCCCAACTCTGAAATAATCTGATACCGTTGGCGACTAAACTTTAATTCTGCTGTCCGTTCTCTAACGGCTTGCTCAAGTAACTCAGCATGTTGATGTGCTTCGTCATAGAGCATTAAATTCTCAATCGCGCGTGCTGCATGTTGAGCAAAGGTATGTATCAACCATTGATATTGGGAATCGAATCCATCGACCTCCATGCTCTGCAAATCCAACGCGCCGATTACTTGTCTGGATGTCGCCAATGGAATCACCAGCTCAGACAGTGTTTTCGAGACATGAGGTAGATACGCAGGATGTTGCCGAACATCTTTCGCATACACTATTTCCCCAGTCCGAATCGCTTCTGGGACTAAACCATCTCCATCAATATAGAGTGGGGCTTCCACCTGAACTTGATGCTGACCCGCACGTGCAACTCGCTTTAACTCACGTTTCCCATTGTCAACCAGTATCACACCACAATCCACTTGGCGGAATTCTCGCGTGACTGCCTCGGCAATCCGTTGACAGACCTCATCAAGATCAGTGGCATGGAACAAGTCAGCAGTCGCTTGGTACAACGATGCAATATGATTAAAATCACTCTGATCAGCTGACTGTAGTTTAATTGTCGAATCAATAAGCGACTGTAACGTCTCTTCCGCCGAAAGGTCTAAACCATCAGCCAGAATGGTCAACTGACGCATCAATTTTTCAGATAGTTCAAGTGAAGGCATGATAACACCCACCAAACAAAGTAATTCCTGAATCCAGTATAAGCGAGGATTTAGGTTTACTTCATAAACATTTGTCAATTTTTCACGATTTAATTATTGACCCGTGCTAAGGGGTGCGTTAGGCTATCGGACAGCGGAGTACAACAAACAATCAGAAAGCAATTTATGGGTGTGTGGAACGCCAGCCTGACATTCTATCGCAAGACCTTCAAGCGGTTTCAACCTGTCCATCGCATCACACACGGGCTGATGACACGGCTAGTTATCCCTTTCCTTGAACGAGTCAATAACTTCCAAACCATTGCCGATGATCCCTTTTGGTTTCGCTTTGAACTCCTCACCAACAAACATGAGACCGAAACCCGCATCCAACTCCAAAAAAGGGTGAAGTCTGGTATGGTGGTACTGGATGTTGGGGCGCATGTCGGCTACTACACGCGCTTATGTGCCTCCCTTGTCGGCAATACCGGACAAGTCATTGCCTTTGAACCCCATCCCCGTACCTTCCAAGTCCTCAGCAAAAATGTCGCTCAATCGGAGAATGTCCAGTTATTCCAAGTCGCTGTTGCGGAATCCGAAGGAACCGCCGAACTCTATGACTACCTGATGATGTCTGCTAGTGGTTCATTGCATTACGACGAATCGATGGTCGATTTACAAAAATCCCAACGCAAAGAACAAGATGTCGCCCCGCGTCTCTCGAATGACTTTTCAATGGCAAAATACACGGTCAAAACGGTGCCGATTGATGATTGCTTAGAACAACTTGACATCCAACAAGTCGATGTTGTCAAAATGGATATAGAAGGCGCAGAAATCGGTGCATTGCGTGGGATGCAGAAGACCATTCAACAATCCCCGAACCTTGCGCTCATCATGGAGTATAACCCCAGCGCACTCCAATCCTTCGATTTGAATCCCCGTGATGCGTTACAAGAAGTCATGGATATGGGCTTCCACCGCCTACAAGTCATTCAAGAAGATGGGTCACTACTCGATTGGACCAATACGCCCGATAAAATTGACAACCTTACCGACGAACTCATGTCCAACATGGGAGTCGTCAACCTCTTGTTAACCCGCCAATCCTGATTTGCAATGCCCCACGCTCTATGCGACAATCAATCTGTAGTTTTCAGCGACCATCTCGCCCACAATAGAAGGATGAACCGGCGTGATTGACATGATTCAAGGCATACTCCTCAGCCCCATTTTAATTTTTATCGTCCTCGCGGTGCTATTTCTTGCCCTCAGCCGTTGGGCATTAAGCCAGCGTGAAGTACTTGGCTATGCACTCGGTTGGCTGATTGGCGTTTTCTTCATGATTATCTACAGCTCACTGACAGGGGGAGAAACCGTCGTCGATGCGACAGCGCAGGATGTCCAAATTGGGGATGACATCTTAGGATTCGGGCAGATAATTTTAGCCAGTATCTTTGGTCTGATCGTCGGAGCTGGATCGATGTTTTTGATCCGTCTTCAAGCCAATTCGCAAGCCAGACGCGCTTTAGTCGTTGCCCTCTTAACCGGCTTAAATCTGATTGTGTTATTCTTCGTGATTATTTCGTCCAGTGGCACACAACGGCTCATCGGCATATCCGCCATGGCATTTGCCATTACCATCTTGTTCATCGTCGTCCTAGACCGCGCCCGTACCACCGCACCTGTTACCGAATATTCAGCGCAATACGGTTCGCAACAAGCTCCCCCACCCGATGATACGCTACTCGGCAATGCACCACCCGCCCGCACCCGTCTGGATGGGATTCGTCAGCGCATCATGAACCGCCGAAGTGGAGGACAACAGTAGTAATTATTAGGCGATTTGTTTTTCGACCAACATCATAATGTGATTGCGAAGTTCTTGAGAGAGGAATGGCTTACGGAACACCCCATCAAATTTGACCGACGCATAATCTTCGCGGAGTTTTAATTCACCCGTCGCGGTAATGGCAACAATCGGAATATGTTGAAAGCGGGGATTCTCACGGATACGACGGGTTGCTTCATATCCATCAATTGTCACGTCTGGCATCACCAAATCGGTGATAATAATGTCGGGTTTAGCAAAATTCAGCAATTCGAGAATCTGTCCGCCACTCGTCGCAGGAAAGACCTTAAAAAGCATTTTTTCCATGAGGACACGTAACAATTCCAAGTTTGCCAGATTATCGTCTGCTACGATAGCTCGGTACATTTTCATTTTCCTACAAGGTATCCCGACACTCCGCACACATATTCATATGATTAGTGTAAACGGACTCTCATGAAATAGAATTAAGATTTTATAAACGCTTCCCAATTCCTTAAAGAATAAAATCGACTGGCTATGTTTGTAGCTGATACCAATCTATTATGCTATAGTTGTTAACGTGTTTTTATGTGCTTTGGATTGAAAAATGCATTACTTCACACAAGCCCTTCATGATCAAATTATTGCTATTGCCGATTCACCCGATGCTCCCTTAAATACCAAACTGGATGTCTATCAAAAATTATCACGCCTCTTCGACCAGCTCCACGCATCCCTAGAAGCCTCAAAGATTGACTTGTACACCCTCACACAGTCCAATCGCCCCCTACTTACCCAAGCCACTGCGACTTCACGCGATCCACAAACCTCCCTCTGCCTCCAATTTTTTCGCTCAAAATCCCAAGCAGTTCAAGTAGAACGACTGATGGGACGCGACCATATCACCTCCAAGACGATTGACCCGCGTCGCCATCCTGTGCTAGAACTCCGCTTGACACCCACACACTTTGCTATCGAACTCGTCCTCTCGCCCGACGCATGGTGGGATCAAC
>JANQRM010000420.1 GCA_028284565.1 Anaerolineae bacterium
AAGCACCACAAAATAGCGACAAAGAACTTTCAGCTTACGTTTGGAAAACATCTACAGATAAATTCGGCACACTCAATTACCTGCGTGTATTTTCGGGCAAGATTACAGCCAATAGTCGCAACATCAACACAACAACAGACACTGAAGAGCGTTTCGGTAACTTGATGATGATGCGTGGTAAAGAACAAATTGAAGTTGATGCACTCCATGCAGGAGATATTGGGGTTGTCGCGAAACTCAATAACACCAAAACGGGGGATACATTCGCGGATAAAGACTCAACCTTCCAAATTGTGCAACCGAATTTCCCAGCACCCTTGTATATGGTCGCAGTCAATCCACGTACCCAAGCTGACGGTGCCAAGATGGGGGCAATCCTCACCACACTCTGTGACGCTGACCCGACATTGCGTTGGCGTCAAGATAATGACACACGCCAAACTGTGCTAGAAGGCATGGGTGATATTCACATCCAGACAGTGTTAGCTAAAGCGGATGCTCTCGGTGTTGGTATCGACACTGTGATGCCGAAAGTCCCATACCGTGAAACTATCGCAGGGGAAGCCGAAGCTGAATACACCCACAAGAAACAATCAGGTGGGGCAGGTCAATACGGACGTGTTAATCTGCGTGTGATGCCTTCCGAAGAAGAATTTGAATACGAAACCGATATTTTCGGTGGCTCTATCAGTCAACAATTCTTGCCCTCTATTGAAAAAGGTATTCGTCAGGTATTGGAAGAAGGTGTGATTGCAGGATTCCCCGTCGGTAACGTCAAAGTGGTCGTCTTTGATGGCAAGATGCATCCTGTTGATTCCAAAGATATTGCCTTCCAAATTGCAGGGCGCGAAGCCTTCAAAACAGCATTTAATAATGCAAAGCCTTCATTGCTAGAACCTGTGATGAATGTCAAAGTCACTATCCCTGATACGATGATGGGCGATATTATGGGCGACCTCAATTCCCGTCGCGGACGCGTGCAAGGTATGGATAATCTCGTTAATAAGAGCATCATCAATGCCCAAGTGCCACTCTCCGAGATGTTGCGCTATGGGAACGATTTGCGTTCAATGTCAGGTGGGCGTGGTATCTACGAGATGGAATTTTCACACTATGAAAAAGTACCAAGCCACGTTCAACAAGACATCATCGACCAGAACAAAGTGCTAGAAGAAGCCTGATTTACGGCACTAGTAAATCGACAATAAAATAATGCTTTTAGAAGATTTTCACCGGTTGGTTCACATCTGACCTGTTGAAAATCTTCTTTAATGTCAATTAGTGATTATTTGAAACTATCAATAATTTCTTCGCTTCCTAAGCGAATGATTTATATATTCCTCCAATATCTCCCTATTCTCCCTGCTTGCCTCTACAATGAGGATGTCAACTGTACGTTTCTAAAGGTGAATACAATGCGCAAAATCTTTGTTTTACTTTTGCTCTCCATGTTATGGGCAACTATCGCCACCGCACAAGAAGATGAAGCACCTCTTCCGATAGGGCTTTGGGAAGAATGTGACACACCTGATTTATCTGGCACCATTACATTTGGCGCACCACTTGGTCTAACAGGACCTATTTCAATTTACGGTATTCCAGAAGCACAAGGTGTAGACCTTGCCATTAAGGAAATCAATGAGTCTGGGTATTTGGGTGATGCAACACTCGAAATGATCTACGAAGATACTGAAGGCGACCCCACACAAGCGATTGCCGCGATGACCAAATTAATCGAAGAAGATGAAGTTGTCGCTATTTTCGGTCCATCCTTATCCAGTGAGGCTTTTGCAGCAGACCCCATTGCGCAAGAAAATGGTATTCCTGCAATGGGTGTCACCACAAGTGCGATTGGCATTCCGCAAATTGGAGATTACATCTTTCGCGGAAATCTGCCAGAACAGGTTTTGATTCCGATAATGGTTGAGCAAGTTCAAGACCTATATGGCATTGAAGATGTCTCCATTCTATATGGCGATGACGATGATTTCACCGTGACGGGATTTAATGTCTTTATCGAGGCTCTTGATATGGTCGGTATCAATGTGCTAGATGAAGCGACATTTGCACGGGGTGATGTTGATTTCAGCCCACAACTGACAACACTGCTTCTCGGCAATGAAATGCCAGATGCATTGGTTGTTTCAGC
>JANQRM010000425.1 GCA_028284565.1 Anaerolineae bacterium
CGGATTCAAGCTGGACTTGAACAAGTTAAGGATTTCGGGGTTATCAAAGGGAGTTAGGCTAGGATTGATGATTAAGGCAACCTGTTGGGGATTTGGCGATGTTGTCCAGCCATCTCGATCTCCATATGCCATGATGACATCGTAAACTGTACCAAGTCCATCGAATGAATCATCGGAGAGCCTGACAACGATGCCAGATTGCTCGATATCAGTGAGATCAGTGACATAACCCTGCGTGTTGGGATGAAAGGCGTAGCGAATCGGTGGCGGAACGGTTGAAACCACGACTTCGGTTTCTGTGGGTTGCACGCCTACTGCAATCGGAGTCGCAGGAGGTTGGCAAGCAACCACAAGTATCAAAACGAAGATGATAATCAGGCGGTACATGCCTACACAGGTTCAAGCCAAGGGCTGACGAGACTGCGCTGGAACATGCTGACGGATGTTGAGGCATTAAAGAACGCCAATATGGAGAAGGCGATTGCCGCTGAGCGATCATCCCGTCCTTTGAGGAGGCTAAACAAGCCGGGCATGATAACGGTGAGCCATGCCATGTAAAGGATGTAGGTAAATGTGCGCCCAGAGCGTAATTCAAAGCCTAGCAAGAGCATGAAGATGCCAAGTCCTAGTGTACTACCTGCTAATAGCGCAGAGATAATGACTGCGCCCCAAAAATTGCCAGAGATGGATTTATTCTGTGCCGCCATCACACCTGCCCAGATGCCCAATATCACAGAATAGAGAATATGCCAATTGAATAGAATCGTGTGAATGTCGTTCATCTATACAGCTCCCATGGTCAGATAACCGAGCGACTGTGCTAACCACATCAAGGTCACGATGTTGGCGACTAATAATGCCGGACGTTGTGTGCTACTGCCACTATGCGACGGGTTGCCCCGCATATCAAGTTCCCATGGGAAGATGATGACAGAAATTAATCCTACGACCAAGACTGTACCCAACCAGTCAGGGAATAAATCCTGTGAGATGCCAATTCCCATGCAAATTATCGCACCGATGATGCAAGCATAGCCGAGGAGTTGTGTGGGCATTTTACCGAGTAATACAACCGTGTTTCTTAAGCCTGCTTCTTTATCGACCTCGTAGTCTTCTGCTTGATTGTAGAATTGTCCGTACGCTGAGAACAGAATTGCCGCCAGAATCACCAGCCACGCGATGCCCGGCTGGTTGTCATAGGTAAAGTAGCCTGTCATGACGAGTAGTCCACTAAGCATGAGCGCGTGGGAAACGACATCGGTGATGGGACGGGCTTTCAGACGGAAAGGATGTGCGGAGTAGAGATAGCACAACACGAGTGTGACCAATCCCCAGATGAACGCCCAAGTGCCACCGAGTAGATAAAGTACCAACGAAACAGCAAAGGTCGCCCATGAGAGGATAAAGCCTTCGCGTCGGGTGAGTATCTCGCTACTGATGACATTATGAAGGCGTTTCTTGGGATTTCGTGCATCATCGGGCGCGTCTTCGACATCGTTAATCATAAAAGCAAAGGACATGGCAAGAATGTTGGCAATCAGCACAGCGAGTAAACGCCAATCGGGTGCGCCACCTGTTGCTTGCACTGCTAACATCCCACCCACAACAGTCAAAGGGACCGTAAAGGGGACATGCTCACGCCAACGAGAGAGGCGAATCACCCCTTGTAATTTTTGTTCGAGTGATGGCTGGCTTTGGGGCAGGGTTGTATCCATAGGGTCTCGTGATATGTGCCGATGATTGGTCACAGGATAGCATAAATTTTCACAAGTCGTTATGCCGAAGCCGAATCGTGGGGCAAGCATACATTGGCAATTGTAGGGGATGCTTGTATCATCGGGCTTATGAAAACCATCACTCTACTTGTACTCTGTCTTTGTTGCTTTTTGGTGGGATGTAACCTCGCTACCAGCCAACTCCCAACGCCGACCTTTCCTCCTCCGGCAGATGGCGGGAATATTCGCTTAGCGCAAGTGCAAAGCACGGCTGTTCCGACGGTCGCGCGTGACCTGAATCCGATTCCGACACTCACTCCAACGGAAGCTCCCCCTACCCCAACTTTGGAACCTTATACTTGTGAAAATAGCGACGATCAGTCCATGATTCAGCATCGGGTAGTGGCGAATATTGATTATGCAACCAAGAGTCTGTCGATTGCTCAGGCGACGCATTATATCAACCGCACGGATGAGACCTTGACAGATATAGTGTTGGATGTGGAGGCGAATAACTGGGAGAATGCCTTCTCATTACAATCCGTCATGCTGAATGGAGAAACACTGGTTACTCAATTGGACAAAAATAGTCTGACCATTTCACTCCCCACTGAACTGGAGCCGAATTGCCAATTAACACTGAATCTGGATTATGACTTGCAATTACCAGAAATGCGGGATGGTGGGCAGTCGTATCGGGGGTTCTTTGGCTTTGGAGAACGGCAGATGAACTTGGGGCATTGGCTGGCGACAGTAGCTATCCGCCGAAATGAGACGTGGGTGGTGCATGACCCGGTTGCAATTGGGGAGCAGATTGTCTTTGAGCAAGCCGATTGGGATGTGACCCTGAATATCAGCAATGCAAACCAGATCAAAATTGCCGCGCCGGGCATTGTGGAGCAACTAGATGAGGATACGTGGCATATCCTCCATACGAAGTCGCGGGACTTCGCCATCAGTTTAAGTGAAAATTTCCTTGTGAGTCAGCAAGAGTCACGGGGTGGTGTGGTCGTCGAAGTCTACTCATTCGGGGATACCATCGTACAGACGGACAGTGGCTCATCCGATGGCGCGCAACATGCCTTACGCGAAACCGTACAAAGCCTCGAAATTTTTGAAGATTTATTCGGTCCCTACCCTTATGACCGCATGGTCGTCGTGCAGGGCGATTTTCCGGATGGGATGGAATTCAGTGGGATTGTGTTTGTCAGTACGGCGTGGTTCTATTATTTCGATGGGACGCAGTACAACTATCTGACCCTCATCACCGTGCATGAAGTTTCGCATCAGTGGTGGTATGCGCGGGTCGGGAATGACTCGGCGTTGGCTCCGTGGCTGGATGAGGCGTTGGCGACCTATAGTGAGTATCTGTATATCGAGCGGTATTATCCCGCGGATAAGAATTGGTGGTGGACGTTCCGTGTGGCGAACTTCTTCCCACAGGGCTTTGTGGATAGCACGGTATATGAGTTTTCGACAGCACGAGATTATATCAATGCGGTGTACCTACGTGGTGTGCAGATGCTTCATAACCTACGCGAAGATATTGGCGATGAGGATTTCTTCCGTTTGCTTTATGATTATGCAGTGGTGGGAAATGGTGATATTGCAACACCGGATTTATTCTGGTCACTGCTTACGCCAGAGCAATTGGAAGCCACCCAACGCACCCGCAACGATTTCCTCCAAGAGCCACAAGTCTTGCCGGACGATTAAAGACGATGCGCTTTACTAAAATATGTCTCATTTCGCATGATTCTGAACTGATTGAGATGATGCAATCACTCAATTTCGATAATCTTTTCGTCACCA
This sequence comes from Anaerolineae bacterium, assembly GCA_028284565.1. The sequence goes on from JANQRM010000425.1 coordinate 3,528, forward strand.
CCGATATAGCTGATTTAGAGGAATATTGGTCTAAGCTGATTATCTGGGACTCAAACTTTGAGATTAAAAAGAGCATTATATTAGAGTGGTTAGCAAAGTCATTTGTTTTGATAGTCGCACACTTTGAAGACTTGCGCTTAATATCGAAATTTGCAGGATATGACACGGTAGATTTTGTCATACATCCTGTAACCAAAGACATTCTGTTTCATCGAATCCGTGTCATAAGCGGCAGATATGAGCTAAATCGGCTAACTTGGTTATGGCGGAGTGATCTTCTCGGAACTATGAGTGCAACAGAATCAGCATCTAAATTAGCAAAAGAGATTCTGCAAGAAGAAATAACTGTAGAGAATCTTGAGATAGTCAACGAATTGTTAGATGTTACTCAAGAAGCTTCGCTACAAGGAATTGACAAAATTAGACGCTACGTTGAGCTATTTCAAGCCTATTGGCTATCAAATTTTCAAGAGATTATTTCAATCAATATAGTTATCCAACAGGCATTAAGTCAACTATCCGAGAATCATAATATTGAAGAAGTCTATAGCGAGCAAGAAGATGGAATCGATGTTAAGGGAAATAATTCCAAACTATTTTCTGTCTTTCGACATTTGATCGAAAATGCACTCATCTATACAGTTAATGAACCTAAAGTTGTCATAAAAGCACATATCAACAGTGCCAATACGGATGAAATACTTGTATCTATTGCGGATAATGGGATAGGTATTCATGAAGATGAAGCAGATAAAATTTTTGATAATGGTTTTGTAAGTCAAAAGGCTCGACACGTTCCAAAAAGGAAAACTCATCCTTTAGGCGCGGGGCTTTTCATCGCCAAACGCATTATTGAGGCGCACGGAGGACGCATCTGGTTTGAGTCGGAGGTGGGAGTAGGCTCGACATTCTATTTTACACTTCCGCTGGCAAGTCCGGAATCATCCTCTCATTAGCGTGTTTTTAGCTGGCTCTCATGGTTGGTCATTACAATCTCCAAGATGAGTTTCTTTCCAAAAAGGTGCAAGTATGAATGATATGTCACAATTTACGGGCTTGGGTCGTCCAATAGATTTTAAGTACCCAACCAACCGCGCGATTAGTCTGTTGTCGGCAGTGGTGATTGTTGGTGTGTTTCTGTGGCAAGTTGCGACAGGTGTCGAGTTTGTCCAGAGCATTCTTGTCGGGTTATCGGCTGGTGTCAGTGTGTTCGTGGCATGGGCGATTGCGCGTGAGCTGGACCCCGATAATGACTATTCGGCATTTGTGGGTGCTGGACTTGCGCTCATTGGTGGATTGGCTTTTGGATTCGCGGGTGGCTGGTCACTGATTGCACTGTTTGGACTCATGCAAACGTTACGGGTACTCAACCGAAGTACAGGGTTATCCCCCACTGTCGGCGATTCCGTACTCGTTTTGATTGGTACAGCTGTCGTGAGTTATTTCTTTCATCCCGTTGTGGCGTTTGTCATTGCGCTAGCTCTGTTTCTTGATACTCGTTTGCCCAAAGGTGAATCACGACATTTGCTGTTTGCTGGATTAGCCCTTGTTGTAGGATTGATTGTCTTTGTTATACAACTGCCCTCGCTTAATCTAGCCTTACCACAAGAGCCGTTACGTTTACTGATTGTCCTCGTTACATCTGTTGGTTTCTTGGTTGTCATCGCGATGACCCGAATGATGGAAAGCAAGGGCGATATGTCAGATGTTTTATTGTCGGCACGTCGGGTTCAAGCTGGGCAAGCTATTGCGCTACTCTTCGCCCTACTCATTACACTGCTGGCAGGCGACTTGGGTGTGATTGAGGTATTTCCTTTATGGTCAGCGATGCTGGGGATTGGCGTTTATCGCGGGATAAAGCCCGTACTCCCCCGTTGATGAATCAAAAAAGCCCCTGTGTTGTGACAAGGGCTTCTCATTACTTATTGGACCTGGACTAGCCGTCGGCGTTCCCACCACCACGCGGCGGTTGTGTTGCTGTCGGCGTGAAGGTCGATGTCGCCTGCGATGTCGGCGATGGTGTAAAGGTCATCGTCGGCGGGCGTGGTGTCCACGTATTGGTTGGTGGAGCCGGCGAGGGTGTCCGTGATGGTGTAAAGGTCGGACCCGGTGTCCATGTCGGCGGATTCGTGGGCACAGGTGTCGGAGGTATGCTTGTGGATAGGAAGATAGAACCTCCACCACCACTACCCGTTGTACCACCCGTACCACCAGTAGGTCCTCCACCACCACCGAACGGTGTGCCGGGGGTTCCACACCAAATGTCGAACTGTGTCCCATTGAAATCGAAGGCTGAGATGCCAAGCGAATTTAGTGTTCCGGGATAGCCCACGAAATCAAGGTGCAAGTCCGTTTGCGAGAATGGCGGGAAGGTGTAATCTGTTTGCCATGCCGCAACACTGGCGGAGTTCGTGGGCGATGATGTATGCCCGCTACCACTGGGGTTCACCCAAACTGGCACGCCTGTCCCACCATTCGTCACCGTATCGAGTGCATTCGCACCGCCAGCAACCACTTGCTTGAGACCAATCCCGTTGACTGTGGGCCATATGATATTGAAGCCTGTCATAGGTGCTGTACGCCCACCTTCATTGAAGACGCGGAGGCGTACATCAGCGGCAGGGTCGAAGCTGACGAATTCCACGCGCAAGGTTAGCGAAGCACAATCCGGCGTAAAGGTTGGGGTTGGGCTTTCATAACCGGGCGGGATGTCGGTTGGGGTTGGGATGGGTGGCAGGAAGAGCAGAATTGGACAATCTGCTTCGGTTGGATCGGGATGGTCAAACAAGAAGTTTGAACCTGCAAAGTCATTCGGAATGAAGACTTCATTCAGGAATTGCGGTCCATTGACGAATACGCCTTCCCATTGTGCGCCGACACCACCGCCGGGTACGAGCTGTACTCCGAAGAAGTTGCCTTCGCCAACGGTTGAGGTCGGTGAGGTTTGATCGTTCCCTTGCCAATAAACTTCGCTGTCCACACTCTTCAGCGCGAATTCAGCATTGGGATAGGTATTGAGAATGGCTTCTTCTACCCAGTGAATTTCTGACTGCATGAGGAAGGTGTCTTCGATGTTGTCATTGAAGAATTCCATGTAGAAGCGATTGTTCGAGAAGGTGACATTCTCCACGCGCAGGTTATCACAACTGAAGGGTTCAGGAGTGTCTGTGTGCGTTGGTGTAAACGTCGGTGTCTGACTGGGTGGAGGCGGACTGGCAGATGGCGGTACGGGTGTATCCGTCGGCGGAATGGGTGTCGGTGTATTGATTGAACCAGCCGTTGTTCCGGATGGACCCAAAGCGCGTTGGGCGTTGGTCACACGGAAGGACTCGTTGATTGCAGAGCGACGTGCTTGCATCGGAACATAGGGTGCAAGACCAAGTGGTGTAATTAAGCGGTGATGGAGGGTGACAAACACGGTCACGCGGTCCCCAGCACCACCAGCATCCAGCCATGGCACATCCAAGTTATGCGGGATGCCCTGTGCTTCACCATCTGTCGTTGGGTACTCTTTCAAGAGACAAGCGGCAGGATAGTTGGCCTCATCCTCAGACTCGATGCGGAAACGGTTGCGTTCTGTATGTTCTGGATCGCCGGGATCCAACGGCGCAGTGAGGTTATCCGTATAGATTTTCTCACGCGAACTACAAATCACAATGTCAAACCATTCGGGACGATCGTTATCGGGTGCTGGACGCGCAAAACTTGAGAATAAGAAATCCTCAATGGTTTGTGGGTCATTAGGATCGATTGGTGATGGGTCCAAAGTCAGACCAGATGCCCCACGCCGAGCTTCTTCGTATATCGACACCAGACGGAGAATATCCCGACGTTGCTGTAAGTCGTTTTCATCGGGGAAGCAATCTTCTCCATACCAACTGGCAAAGAGATGCTCGGAGATGGTTCCACCGCCCGTATAAGGGGCGTACAAATCGACATCAATATCCGGATAGCCATTGCCACGCGCATAGGTGCGTGTAAATTGGTTGCCGATTAGTCGGTCCGTATCGCATGGAACCAGTAAATCAATATCGAAGCGATCTTCCATATATTGACCGGTACTGGCATAGCGAACGGCTGTCCGTGCCGAGTTTTGAATCGTGACCCACGCTTGGAAGAGCCGCCCAAATTCGATAATACCGAACATGAGCAGGAGCAGAAGGGGTAAACTCAGCGCAAATTCTGCGAGTGTTTGTCCCCTCTTATGCGTGGGACGGTTCGGGTGTTCGTGTTGTGTCATGATGACCTCCTCATCCCTTCACTAACTAGCCCGCTAGACGGGTGAACATACGGGACGCAATCGCATCGAACACCAGTTGGAGTTCATCTGCATTGGGTGCGTTGTAGTAGTGTCCACAATTCGTCGTGGGGGGTAATGGACCGTACATATACTCTAATTCGTTGTCTTGCAAGAACCCGCTCCCATCCAAGTCATAATCACCGCCGGGTGGGATATTGGCAGGGTCTTGGCAAGCACCACGTTGACCGAAGTCAGCGATTACGCCTTCTACAGCAGGTCGATGTTCGTCGTAGCTCTGATAGTAGTCATTATCGAGCAGGTTGTTATCGCCCACATCAGCAATGTAGCGTAGGAGTTCTTCGCCTAAGCAATCGCCCACGTTTTCTGCACAGGTGTTGCTTCCATTGGGGAAAGTCAAGCCGAAGCCGATGGTAAAGATGGTCGGCAAGAGTTCATCACCTGTATCTTGAATACCTATAAAGTCTGCCCAATCGCGGGCATAGTCATCGACATCGTAGAGTGGGCTACAGGTATCTAAATCGACATCGTAGAGATTGCCTTGTGCCAAATTCCATGAGAGTTCTTCAGCGGCGGAGGCGGGACCATTGATGCCATCATCGTCACCGTTGGCAACCGCATCGGAATAGGAGTAGTAGTCGATGTCGCGCATGAATTCTTCACCTTGTTTGGGACGGAAATCGCAATCATGGCGGGTATAATAGACCTCATCTGAGCAGAAGGGAAACACCATTCCCACTTCGTCTAATTCGACCATCACATCGACTAGCTCGCCCGCTTCATTCGTGTAGGGACGACCATAAGGACAGACCCCGAATGAACCGTAATCTCCCACAATACCAAATCCTGATGTGTTGGTGGCATTGGTAGCATAAGGTTGAGCTTCGTCTAATTTTCCGCCATTGCGCCGTACCGGGTCACTCGCGCCTGCCGCGCCATCACTCAGCATGACCATCACCCATACCGTCCCAAAACGACGGGAGGTAGTGGGGTCGAGGAGCGCATTATTGGCTTCACGGAGTGCCGAACCCATATTAGTCCCTCGACAGGATGCCCATAATTCGTAGCTGAACAAGGCACTATCCGATGCGAAATCCCCAAAGTCCACACCTGCACTATCGAGGACATAGTTCTCCCAATCTGGATTGTAATCGGGTCGAGATGGCAGTTGGGCAACTGAGGGATAGGGATGAGCAATGTCAGCCAAGCTGAGATTAAACAAGCTCTGGTTGCTCCCCATCGCGGCATTTTGGAAAGGGCAAGCTCCCAATGCTGGATAAGTAAATGCTAGTGGTTCGTTGTTCGTTGGACCTGTATTCCAGACAACAGCCTCGTAGTCAATTGGAACCGACTCTGTTTGTCCCGTTGCATCCCGTTGCAAGCCAGCGGCAAAGCCAGTCCAGCCTGCTGTCAAACCTGTTCCTGTCGGTACATCATAGACATAGAAATTCGGTTCTGAACGCACCCCAATCAACGAGCGTAAGGTTGTCCGTGCATCCAAGAAGTTATCCATCATGTGACTGAAACCAGCCGTCCGCGAATCCTCACCATAAGGATTAATCAAGAAGGCGGTACGGTCAAAGGTGACAAAGGCGACACGGTCACCGCGAATAAAGTCGATGCGTTCGATAAATTCTTCGGTGGCATCGCGCGCGCCCTTGAATGGTTGGCAAATCAAATCATCGAAACGGAAATCAGGGTCCGTACTGGTTGCGCCAGAAATCGCACCACTGGGATCGACATAGCCCCCGGTTGTGGGGTCGTTACAACATCCATAGAAGTTGTAAGTCGGCACGAAACCGCCCCAAAGATTGGACGAGTAAACCATCAATGGGTCACCAAGGTTTTGATAATAGGTGCGGAGGGATTCCCCATTGGGACCCTTGTAGTTAGACACGTTTTGTTGCGTCGAGAATGGCATAAAGCGAACACGACAAGCTTCACGCGGGGGAGTATGTAATCCACCATCAAAGGTGCGGACTTCAACCGGATAGTTTGCATTCGGATCATCATCGGCAGGTTCAGCGGGATGCTGACCAGTTGGATCATTGAATGTCAAACGTTCCGTGATGACTTCTTGCGGTTCACTAAGCAAGTTTGTACGCCAATACTCATCAGCTGGTGGCATCGTGCCACTAGGCACAAAGTCGCCATTGGCAATTTCTGCATTGATGATGTCGTTGACACGCGGTGGTTTATAAATATAGCCTTGCCCGATGCTTGCCCAATCTGCATAGCTGGTCTCATTGA
>JANQRM010000426.1 GCA_028284565.1 Anaerolineae bacterium
AGACGGTCTCCGTGATGAGGTTCTGGTCGTTGGTTAAGCCATTGGCGGCATCGCTATCGTGGTCAATGGCGGTCCCGGCAGCGGCTTGCTTCCAGACCGCACTTTCAAAGACCCAATCAGCCGGATCAGAACTGCCTTGTTCGACATAATTGGCGATCTGGCGGATGGGACGACCCAAAGCATCGTAGACGGTATAGTTGGTGCGATAAACTTCTGTTGAACTTTCAATCGCTTCGAGTTGCCCTGTCTGCACCACCCGACCCAATTCATCGTAGCCAGTGGTCGAGATCAGGTCGCGGTCGACTGCATCACTTGCCACATAACTGCTCGAACGGGGATCGAGGGTGGCATCATAACCCGTATCACCCGGATTCAGCGCGATCGTGGCATTCTCATTGGCAGCACGGACGACTTTGACGGGTCGATTGAGGCTGTCATAGACGGTAAAGGTCACCCGTCCAGCCGTATCCGTAGTCTTGACGACATTGCCAACCGCATCGTATTCGGTCTCGGAGATGAGGTCCTCATCGACATTGCTGGATTGGGGATAGGCACTCAGGTCAGGATCGGTTCCTGTACCCGAGTAATCGTTGTTGTAGTCGGGGTCACTGGCATTCACCACCGTCTTGATGAGGCGATCGGCATCGTCATAACCATAGAGGGTGACTTTGCCTTCGGCATCGCGTGTTAGGCGCACCAAGCCGCGTTCATTGTAGGCGGTATCGGCAATGACATTTTGGTTGTTCTCGCTCCCATGGGAGATGGTCGTGCCACCTGCGCCGTCTTTCCAAACCCCACTTTCAAAGACCCAATCGCCGGGGGCATCGCATCCATGACTGAGATTAGGATCGTGAGTTCCGTACGCAGTAGGGTATGGTCGATTATTGAATTGGTGATTGAGCGATTCAAACCGCGATGGTGTCTCACCAAACCTTGTTGGAAATTGAGAATGCCTGTATTGGATAACAAGGTCCTAAACGCATAGACGCGACCAAATGCGCGGTTTCTGTTTTCTGCAAATTGTTCCCTGTGGAACATTTTCCCGATAGGGACTATCCAAACCGAAAACGACTGCAAACCGTCGCTGTTCGGCATTTACGGCTTGGGCATAGTGTAGTGTGGGATTAGGGATCGCATGGGCGATATAATCGTCGTCGGTTCCACGCATAGACAAAGAGCTTGAGGATGTGCTCCAAAGCGCGTAAACAACGCGAGAAGCAAGGGGAACGTCGGAGCTTTTGTCCAACCGATTGACGAAACGCCGCGACGTAAAGATGTGTAGTAGCACAGGCACAATCTCACCCTGTATCTGCATCCACACTTGATCCGAGCTATCGATGAGACTCTGCGCTGGGTAATCACTGACGAAGCGCACACACAACTTACGACTGAGGAACTGTGCAAGGTAAAATTAAGTAGTAAGAGGGTCGTAGGATAATGTGTTGAGGGGCAAACCAACCACTCGTTGTGCGGCAATTCCGTAGTGAAGCATTTCCCTGCAGCGGTTGTGGAGGGGCAGGAGTGCAGTCTTCATGGTTAGTGGGTCGAGTCGAAGAAAGCTCATCAAGTGAATTGCGTTGGGGCAACTCATCGATAACAAATGTCAGCTAAAAATCGATTCGTGTCAATATAGTCTTTCAACATCAAGAACGTTTTTCATGGGTTCATCTGCGAGAAAAAGTTGAAGATTCTCGCGGAAAAGATTGGTGATTTTAGCATTTTCCGTTTCAGCTGTACTCGCGGAGTGTGGACTAATGATCACATTGGGCATCTCCCAGAGTGGGCTTTCTGGAGGCAAAGGCTCGACCTCGAAGACATCTAATGCCGCTCCAGCTAATTGACTGTTTTGTAGTGCCTCGATCATGGCAGGCTCATCAATCACGGCTCCACGCGCAATGTTGATAATCACGGCTCCCTTTGGTAATTGAGCGAATTCGGTGGCAGTAATCATCTTTTCGGTTTCGCGTGTATGTGGGACGGCAAGAACAAGATAGTCTGCTTGATTCAAAAGGGGCGTTAGGTCGCCATAGGGAAATAATTCATCGACAAATTCGATAGGTTGTGAGAGGTTGCGTCGGTTGCCTATGACGCGCATTTCGAAGGCTTTGGCTAACTTTGCCACTTCTCGACCGATGCTTCCTAAGCCAATGATGCTGACCGTTTTGTCGGCGAGTTCGGTAGCGCAGTAACGCGCCCAATGTTTATTGGCTTTTTCTACGGCTAGATATTCATAATTTTTAGCGAACATCAACATACTCATGAGAGCAAACTCGGCAAGAGGTCGAGCATGTGTTCCGCTGGCAGTAGTAAAAATCCAATCGGTTTTCTCAGCATAGCCTAAGCGTTTGACCAATTGTCCAATCCCCGCACTGGTGGATTGAATCCACTTGAGGTTGGGTGCCAAGTCTGGTAAGTCATCGAGATGCGTGAAATCGAAATCAAATAGGACATCAGCTTGGGCGAGGAGGATGCGCCATTCCTCTTCTTGCTCGGGGGTACGGTCAATGCGGGCGGTGTGGTGAGCAATATATTGGGGTTCTCCAATTAAATCTGGACGATAGTTAATCGTGACCTGCGGAAACTGGTCTTGAATTTGCTGAACATATTTGGGTTCGAGATAAGACGCGATGAGAATATTGAGCGACATAGATGGTTCATTTTCTATTGTTATGATTACAAACGGAGGCGTGGGTCGAGAACATCACGCAAGCCATCGCCCAAAAGATTGATGGACAAAACGGTGACCATAATCGCTAAACCGGGGAAGGTCGTGACCCACCAAGCGACACGGATAAATTCACGCCCTTCATCGAGCATGAGTCCCCATTCTGGGTCAGGTGGCTGTTGACCTAAGCCCAAGGAGCTCAAGGCGGCTCCCGCGATGATTGCCCCAGCCACGCCGTTGGTTGTGACAACTATCAGTGGGGCAATGACATTGGGAAACACATGGCGGAGGATAATACGCCAAGCGGGTGCGCCTAAGGCACGGGCGGCGAGGATAAAATCATTCTGCTTAACCGCGAGCGTACTGCCCCGTACGACGCGCGTATAAATGGGAATCGTGGATATGCCTACCGCAATCATTACATTTCGTAGGTCACGCCCCAGTACAGCAATAATTGCCAATGCCAAAAGTATGCCCGGAAACGCCAACATCACATCAATCAAGCGCATGATGAGCGAATCCAGCCATCCACCGAAATAGCCTGAGATTAAGCCCAACAATGTGCCAAATACTGCACCGATTGCGACAGAAAAGATACCAATTTGCAAGGAGATTCGTCCGCCATAGAGGACACGGGTGAAGATGTCACGTCCTAGATTATCTGTGCCAAACAGATGAATCGAACTCGGTGGTTGCAGACGCTCCCGACGCAATTGCTGGGTAGGCTCATAAGATGTAATCAACGGCGCGATAATGACGAGAATAATGATAATGGACAGCACAATTGAACCGACAAGCACATTGCGACTCCGCCCGAATCGCTGAAGGAGCTTCAATGTGCGATTTTCTTTGGGAGGTGGCTTTATTTTGGCAACCGATGGATCAAAATTAGTCATAGCGAATTCGCGGGTCTACGAGAACATAAATGAAATCAATCAAAATATTGATGAGAACATAAGCGAGTGCGATAAATAAGGTTGTGCCTTGGACAAGTGTAAAGTCTTTTTGCAAGACCGCTTCAACATACATCTGCCCGATACCAAGACGGGCGAAGATGGTTTCGGTCAACACGGCACCACCCAGCAAATTCCCAAATGTGAGTCCCATAATCGTAATCACCGGTATCAATGCATTTTGGAGCGCGTGTCGCCAAATCACTCGGCGTTCAGAGATTCCTTTCGAGCGTGCGGTCAAAACAAAATCTTGATTGAGTACCTCTAACATGCTGGAGCGTACCATCCGCGCCAGCGACCCAGCGGATACCAACGACAAGGCAAACGCAGGCAAAATCAAGCGACTGAAGCCTCCTTGACCAATGGCAGGGAGCAAACCAAGTGCAACAGAAAAAATGAGAATAAACAGGATAGACGACCAATAAACTGGAATTGAAATCCCAAGCAAAGCAAGCACCATTGCCACCGTATCTACGACAGTATTGTGACGTAACGCCGCCAACATGCCTAAGCCAATCCCAATGATGGCAGAGAGGAGCATGGCGGTGACCGCGAGTTCGATTGTCCATGGCAGACGTGTCAAGATTTGGTCAAGCACGGGGATATTCGTCTGCAGAGAGCGTCCTAAATCGCCTTGAAGTGCCTTCCACATATAGTCGAGGTATTGGATATGAAGCGGACGGTCCAAGCCCATTTCTGCACGGACATTCGCCAGCAATTCAGGAGTGCTTCGTTTATCCCCAAGAAAGACCTCTGCGGGGTCGCCGGGGGTAAGATGCAACATCAAGAAGACCGCGATGGAAACAAATAACACCGTGGGAACAGCTTGAAGTAAGCGTCGAATAAAATAACGATTCATCAATAAGAATGGTGATAGCGGCAGGCACAGCCCACCACCATCACAAACTCATTTCGTCCTTAACCGTTATTTGCCGTATAGAAATTGGGAATGAAACCGCCACCCAAAATCGTCACACTTTCGACTGAAGGTGCGCTAGCAAACAAAACAACTGGATCATTGAAGAAGACCATGATCACTTCATCTGCGATTTTCTGCTGAATTTGAGCATAAACGGCGGCGCGTTCAGCTTGATCGCCAATGCCCACAGCCATATCAATCAGTGTATCCATTTCCTCGTTGCGGTAGCGGTTACGGTTTGTACCACCATCTGCATTAGAGGAGTGATAGAGTGTGCGGAACACACCGTCAGGGTCAGTTTGCGTATCCCACCATTGTTGCGTGTTATGTTCACCAGCACGAACCACTTCAAGATAGGCGGCGATGTCACCGAGATTCAGTTGGAAATCGATCCCTAAAGCTAGCAAGTCTTCACGAATGAATTGCGCCGTGGCTTCATTCAAGGGGCGTGCCGGACTATGATGCTCGATCACTAAAGGTACACCATCCCGTTCACGGATGCCGGTGTCATCATTCATTACCCAACCAGCTTCGTCCAAAATCGCTCCAGCCGCATCGGGGTCATAGGGGTTTTGTTGGCAATAGACATCCGTCCATGCGAACATGACATTGGTGAGCGCGCTACATGCTGCTGAACCGAGTCCGTCATAAACAAATTCTTGCATAGTTTCGATATCAATTGCTTGAGCAATGGCTCGGCGTACTGCCAACTCATCCGTTGGGGATTTTTCTTGATTGAACATCAGTGACCAGCCATGTCCCGCCTGTGCAAACTGCAAGACATTAAAATCAGAGCTTTCATCGAGGCGTTGGACATCCAAGCCCGGCACCCGATCAATCATATCGACTTCGCCACTTTCCAACGCGGCTAAGCGTGTCGTGGGGTCTTCAATCAACTTAAATACAAGGCGATCTAAATCAGTCGGACCAGTCCGACCAAAGACAGCTTCTGTCCCCCAATTGTAATCGGGGTTACGGACAAGCACGACTTCTGAGTCGGGTGTATAGGATTCAAAGATAAAGGGTCCTGTGCCGACGATACCGGTTATGCCCCAATCTTCGCCGAGTGCTTCGACTGCAGTGGGGGAGACAGGTCCAAGTTGCGGATGCGATAAGCCATCAAGGAAAGCGGCATTAGGTGATGCGAAGCGTACAACAATCGTGAATTCATCAAGGACTTCCGATTCCATATAAGGACCAATGAAGCTGAATGCCATCTGCGAATTCAAATCGGGGTCAACAATGCGGTCAAAGGTAAACTTAACCGCTTCTGCATTGAAAGGGGTGCCATCATGGAAGGTTACGTCATCACGGAGGCTAAATGTGTATTCAGTGGCATCATCATTCACCGACCAGTCCGTTGCCAAAGCCGGATGGAAGACCCCCAGTGGTTGTTGCTTAACGAGCGTATCAAAGACATGCCCATCAATAATTTCCACACCAGAGAAGGTGGTTGCACCGGGGTCCAGTGTGTCAACGGTAAAACTGAGACCAAATACCAATTCATTATCTTGTGCAAGCGAGGGAACGAGGGTGAAACTCATGATGAGTGTTATGAGCATGAGGCATAACAAGGTCTTTTTTGATTTCATGGGAAACTCCAAAACAATCTATGTTAAGAGGCTTAGAAAAGGTTGATATCTTCTTAAGTGAGAAAATATCCCGTCATCAAACTTGATTTGAAGCCACCTCCCCCTTGATGGTTCAACCGGCCCGTTGTTAAAGAATTTTTGGATTTATTTCGCCTTGCGCTATACTACGATTCCTTTCTACTATCGATTGGATATTGTCTACAATGTCAATGCTCCTAGACTATATCGCATGGCAACCATTTTCGCTAATGGCTGGTGCCAATATCGGACAAATGGATTTGATGATTGGTGAAATTGGTGAGGGTACGCCTATTGGATTGGTGACCGCTGGCGTGCATGGGGATGAAGGACCATGGGGAGCATGGGCGATTCGTAAACTGCTGATGAATATCAATCGTGATGAATTGTTAGGGACATTGCGTATTGTACCTGTGAGTAACCCCTTCGCAATGGAAGCCGATGCGCGTAATGCACCCTTTGACACCTTGGATTTGAATCGACAATTTCCTGGCAACCCAGATGGCTCGCATACTGAACGTCTGGCACATTTGTTGACAGAACACGCGGTGAATGGGGCAGATATCGTAATAGATTTACATGGAGGTGGCAGTTGGTGTGTGAATGCTTTTGCCTTTCAGATGCCGGGGGGAGAAGCACTATCCCAAGCCTTTGATGCTCCCTTTATCACCAGCGCACCAGACCGCACTGTAACATTGACAGGTTATGCGCGCTCGCAGGGAGCAACTGTTGCGGCGATTGAAATGGGTGGTCGCAGTGAGGTCGAAGAGAGTTGGGCAGATCGGATTGCAACAGGATTGAGACGTGCATTAGGACTTGCAGGTGTGCTTACTCCTGTCGGTGATCTGCCACCAAATCAATCGATTCCAGTTGGTCCATCAACGGTATTACGTCCGTCTCAAGGAGGAATCTTCCTGCCGATAGCTCGCGCTGACCAAGTTGGCACGATTGTTGAAAAAGGCACAGTTCTGGGACATATGTTGCATCCGGTGACTCAGGAAATCATCGAGACATTTAGTGCACCCTTCGACCAAACCGCCTTGATGCTACTGCGCCCGACGATGGTACGGCTGGAAGGCGGGGCAATGACCTATGTTATTGCTGAACCCATAACGATTTAATTGAAGGGACATGATGTAGATGGCTGAAAAATTGCGAATTGGTGTGGTTGGAGCAGGACGGTGGTCCGGTAGCGCACACTTGCCGGGTTGGACTCGTTCTCCCCTGAGTGAATTGGTTGCAATTTGCGATATGAATCGGGAGTTAGCGGAACAACGAGCCAAAGAATTCAATATCCCGCACGTGTATACTGATTATCATGAGATGTTAGCAAACGCCGATATTGACGTGGTCGATGTCTGTACGCGAGGCGGGGTCGGGGATAAGAATAATCATGAACCTCTCGCTTTCGCCGCCTTGGAAGCGGGGAAGCATTGCCTATGTGAAAAACCGGTTGCCCATGATTATCGTAACACATGGAAAGCCCATGAACTTGCTAAATCAAAGGGACTCAAAACGAAAGTTGGCTTAACCTTCCGCTATGCACCTGCCATGCAATACATGCGGGTAATGATACGAGAAGGCTTTATCGGCGCCCCGTATATCTTTAATGGATACGAGCAAAATTCCCAATTTATTAGTCCAACAGAACCAGTGACTAAAGTCGATTTAATCCCCGCCACCGAAAATGAAGAGATTAAAGTCTCTGCTTTAGAGGGATATGGTGCGCCGATTATTGACCTAAGCATGTGGTTTATGAACAGCACGATTAAGAGTGTCGTCGGAACACTGCATAACTTTGTACCCTATCGCACGATGCCGGACGGAACCAAAATCCGCACCAATATCGACGATGGGGATGTTTATATCGGAGAGTATGAAAACGCTGGGTTCTGTACCATTCAATCGAGTTATGTCACGGTGAATAGCTATCCGGGATTAGAAGCAAGGGCATATGGTTCTCAAGGGGCATTATTATGTCGCTTAGGCGCAGAATTAGAAGGGCAACAAATCCTCAAAAAATCGACATCTCCCAATGCTCACGAAGTAGCCTATGTTCCAGTGGATATTCCTGACCGCTTCTTTCCTCCCGGTTATACCCCCGGTGAACCTTGGGCTTCGATGTTCTATGCCAACCTCATCCACAATTTCAATGAAGAAATCATCAATGATGGCGATGAAAATCAAGGAAATTTTGCTCAGAGTGCGCGCGTACAAGAGATAATCAACGCGGTGGAATTGTCACATCGAGAGCGTCGTTGGGTGGATCTGCCCTTAGACCGATAAGCGGTTCGTGAAGTCGAGCAACAGTCGTCGAGGTACTATTCAAATGCCATGCTCGATCCTATGGTGAGCGATGCTGATGCAGATTGAACGGAATATAATTTCCGTGCTTCAATTATTCGATATAAAGTCTCACTTGCTTTTAAAGAACGTTATCGCGGTCGTCCAGATTAGTCACACGTGCCAGAGAAATATTTAACACAATCTATCCATGCTGTAGATACTTATATAGAGGATGCTACTCCCGAAAACCTTGTCATTCGGGTGAGGATAGGGATACCCACATTCAATCAAAACTCCGCAAGCTCACAAAGCAAGAAGAAATTAAATGGATACACAAAGAGAAGCACAATATAGTGATATTCTCTCAAAGAACAATTCAGACCCTTCACAAGGCAAAGGGCGGTTGCTCACGATAGAGAAGCGTGGTTCTGATAACAGACATGGAAATTTTCTCATGGGAGCGAAACATTCATCAAAAATTTTCTTGAGCGATTGCTTAGTATCTGGCTAACCTAACTTGTCATAGATTTTTGTCGTCCAATGAATCGTCGGGCAAGCACACCCAAATGGCTACCAATTTGTCCAGAACGTCATCATTGATCATATCTCATCACCTTTCTAAGTATCTATCCAAACCGAAAACGACTGCTAGACCGTCGCTGTTCGGCATTCACGGCTTGAGCATAGTGTAAGGTGGTTTCACCATTAGCGTGTCCGGCTTGAGCTTGCGCGTCTGCCAGTGTCCCGCCAGTGGCAAGGTCTTCTGTGATATGCGTTCTCCGTAGATCGTGTGGCTTCAAGTCGCCTATGCCCGCAACTTCGGCGGTTCTGGCAACCACTCGTAATACGGTGTTTGTGACCGTGGGTTTATCCTCAGCAAATGCTGGCGTTCTGCTACGGGTCATCCCACCAAAGACAAATTCATGGTTTCCCATCGCATCCCGTAGGTTCTGCAATGCTTCTCGGGTTTTGCTTGTATTGTCCAGTATGGCAACGGTGCGTTCTTTGTCGCCTTTCCCATGCCGAACCGTGATCGCGTGACGTTCAACGTCCATATCATCCCAACGCAAGGCAACCAACTCAGACCAACGCAAGCCAGTAAACAGTAGCAAACGTATCATAGCATGATTCCGCAACCCTAGCGGGCTAGTATCTCGTTCCCACACCGACAATAATTTCGTGGCATCTGCGGGGGATAGGGCGCGTTTCTAACGTGGTTTGGATTTTGTGCTAGGCTCATTCCCTTTCACCTTCAAAAAATGCTTAATCGCCTGATAGTGGCGTTCTAAAGTTTCATCACCTGACAATGCCAAGAGTTGGGCAAGTTTCCGCATATGGGATAGGCGGCTCTGGCGCGTGGTTTTGCCAATGTCCCGCCGTGAATAAATGCTGACAGCGTTTCCAGTGTGACGGCTAACGGATTCAGGTTGTGTTGCTCACAGAATGCCAACCATGCGTCATAGGTGCATTGATACACCCGTTGGCTGGTATGGGAAAGCGTCTGGGAGATAATGCCGATGGCTTGTTCAACGGTGGCAAGGGCTTGGCTGGTCGTCAGGGTTTGTGGGTTACTCACGATAATGTCGTCATGGTTCTGGAAACTTCTTATATGTGCGAAAAACTTATTTTACATACATATAAGACCCTCAATATTAGGACTTGTCAAAGCAGGGGCATCGAAACTTTTTTTCCAGACATGTCTTTGATTTGAAGAAATCGTCATGAAGATAATTCACTGAGAGCTACTGTTTTTTACGTATTACTATCGATTGATTACAAATATAAGCCAACTATTCTTCAAAGGGGGAGTAAAAAGTTAGTAATTTGCTCAGATTGTGCGACTTCTTGGTTACACTTGAGGGGAAGCCAATGGAGCAAAGCACATCACATGGACGATTTAGCTGGAAAACACATCAAAGGTTACGAGCTCAAAGAACGGATTGCGGCAGGTGGTTTTGGTGCTGTCTATCGTGCATATCAGCCGACGATCGGACGTGAGGTCGCGGTTAAAGTCATCTTACCCGGTCTAGCGAACAAACCCGATTTCATTCGTCGCTTCGAAGCCGAAGCTCAACTCATCGCCCGATTAGAAAACCCTCATATTGTGCCCTTACATGATTATTGGCGAGACCCAGATGGTGCGTATCTCGTCATGCGCTATTTACGAGGGGGTAGCCTGCAAGATTATCTTCAGACAAAGGGAGCCTATCAAGTTGAAGAAGCTTTCCATCTCTTCTCCCAAGTGGCACAGGGCTTGCATGTGGCTCATCGTAATCACGTGGTGCATCGAGATATTAAGCCCGGAAACATCCTCTTAGATGAAGATGGTAATGGCTATCTAGCTGATTTTGGCATCGCCAAAGATCACACAACGACGAACAATATTACGGAGCAAGATAGCTTTATTGGCTCACCCGAATATTTATCACCCGAACAAGCTCGAAGCGGCGCTATCACCCCACAAACCGATATTTATAGTCTTGGTGTCGTACTCTACGAGATGTTAACAGGTGAGCACCCTTTTCCAAATTTAGAGAAGATTGAAATTATCTTCAAACACCTCAACGATCCACTTCCCGAAATTCCCACACTGGATGAAAGAATCCGTGACGGAATCAATACTGTCATCCGTAAAGCCACCGCCAAGGATCCCGCTGAACGGTTCCGCGATGTTCTTGAAATGGTCCAAGTGTTTCGACAAGCAGCACAATTGGATATTACACCTACCACCAATCTAGTCGAATTATTGACTCCCCGTGAACAAGAGGTGATGCAACTCATTATTGGTGGCAAGAGCAATCGCGAGATAGCGGATATTCTCGTGTTGACTGAGGGAACTGTAAAGCAATACATCAAGGCAATTTACCGCAAACTCAAAGTACGCAGTCGAGTGCAAGCCATTGCTCGTGCCCGCGACCTAAACTTTGTGATCCAAAAACCCAAAACGTCCAGCACGCTACCAACAGGAAACTTACCTGAACCAGAAAATCCGTATAAGGGACTACGTGCCTTTCAATCCGCTGACGCTCAAGACTATTTCGGTCGAGAAAAACTCATTCAAAAAGTTCTGAATCGCTTGCAAGAAAAAGATGAATTTCAACGCTTTCTTGCCTTGGTGGGGCCGTCGGGCAGTGGCAAATCCAGTCTGGCAAAAGCAGGGGTTATTCCAGCGTTGTGGCGTGGGGATATTCCCGGATCCGACAAGTGGTATATCGTTGAGATGCTTCCCGGCGCACACACTCTCGACGAACTAGAAGTGTCACTGTTTCAGGTTACAGCAGATAAGGGAATGAACCTGCGAGAGCAACTGGAACGAGACCGGCGTGGTTTGGTTCGTGTTGCTAATATGATCCTGCCAGATGATAGTAGTGAACTGTTGCTCGTGATTGACCAGTTTGAAGAGGTTTTTACACTACTTGAAGATGAAACGGAGCGGCTCCAATTTCTAAACCTAATACAAGAAGCTGTAACGGATACACGCAGTCGGGTGCGAGTACTGGTGACACTTCGTGCTGATTACTATGATCGACCGCTCCATTACGCAGAGTTTGGTGAACTCATCCGCAGTCGGGTTGAGACCGTCTTGCCCCTAAGTGCGGAAGAATTAGAGCGAGCAGTAAGTGCCCCTGCAATCCGTGAGGGGGTGCAGTTTGAAGAGGGCTTGGTGAGTCGAATCGTGAGTGATGTCCATTACGAGCCGGGGGCGTTGCCGCTCATGCAATATGCGCTGACGGAGTTGTTCGAATATCGGGATGGGCGAAGAATGACATTGGAAGCCTATGCGTCCATTGGCGGGACAGGTGGTGCCCTCGCTAAGCGCGCCGATGAAATCTACCTCGAAACAGACGAAACGACTCAAGAACTAATCCGACAATTATTCCTGCGCTTGGTAACTCTTGGAGAGGGAGCGGAAGATACTCGCCGGCGTGTCAATCGTTCTGAACTCATGCATGTTACATCCGAACAAGACATCGTGAACGAAATCATTGACCTCTATGCCTCGTCGCGTCTCATATCTCTTGATCATGACCCAGCAACGCGCCAACCCACAGTTGAAGTTGCTCATGAGGCGATTCTCCGTGAGTGGGATAGATTACGTCAGTGGCTTAACGAGTCGCGTGATGAAATTCGTCTTCAACGACAACTGGCACGGATGGCAGAAGATTGGCGTAATTCCCAAGAAGACCCAAGCTATCTTGCTCATGGTTCACGTTTAGAACAATTTGAGGAATGGGCAACAAGTACACCTCTTGCGTTGACTCCCGAAGAAGAACGTTTCTTACAGGCGAGTATTAAAGATTATCAACATCGTCTAACACTTGAAAAGGTAAGAAAAGAACGTGAAACCGCACTCGAACAACGTGCTTTCAGTCGCCTTCAGGCACTGGTGGGTGTCTTGTTTGTGGGTGTTGTCATTGCAACTGGCCTCACAATCTTTGCCTTTAATCAAAGCATGGTAGCTCAGACTGAACGCGATAATGCACAGGCAAATTTCGTCCGTGCAGAACGGATTCGGCTCGCATCACAAGCTCAAATCGTCCTCGACCAAGGCGAAGATGTACGGGTTCCAGCTTTGTTAGCGATTCGTTCCTTGGCACTAGGTTATTCACCAGAGGCCGATACAGCGTTATTGTCAGCAGTCAGTCGAGGATTCTCTCGGCAAGTTTATACAGGTCATACAGACACCGTGATGTCAGCAACCTTCTCACCAGATAACACTAATATCTTGACGACCTCAGTGGATGGAACGGCTCGCTTGTGGGATGCCATGAGTGCCGAGTTACTTCAGCAATTCACCGGACATAACGGTATGGTCAACAATGCTGTTTTCTTACCTGATGGTGAACATATTCTGACCAATGGAACCGATGGGACTGTGCGTCAATGGAAGATTGCCACCGGGGAGGAAGTCCATCGCTTACCTGATCATGATAGTGCTGTCTGGGCACTTGCCCTCTCGCCCGATGGACAATTTCTTCTGACGAGCGATGAAAGTGGCTCCGCCTATCTTTGGGAGGTGGAGACTGCCGAACTCATTCGTGTTTTCACTGGACACAATGATGTTGTCAATCGAGCCGTTTTTTCACCTGATAGTCTGACGATCGCCACTGGCAGTTATGACCGAACAGCACGTGTGTGGGATATTGATACTGGCGAAGAAATACAACGGTTTGAAGGACATGCGGGTTGTGCATGTGTAGTGGAGTTTTCACCATCAGGTGAATATCTCGTCACAGGAAGTACAGATACGACTGTCCGTTTGTGGAATGTAGAGACGGGTGAGGAATTACAACGCTTTGTTGGACATACCGCGCTTATTTTCGAGGTGACTTTTTCTCCAGATGGTAGCATCGTCGCATCAAGCAGTTCAGATCATAGCGTCCGACTTTGGGATGTGGATTCGGGAGACGAATTACGACAGCTACTTGGGCATACGTCGGTAGCAACCTCAGTTAATTTCTCCACCGATGGTAGGTTTGCGGTAAGTAGTAGTGGCGACAATACTGCCCGCTTATGGGATGTGGAGTACGAAGGCGAACCTCGAACCTTTACTCATCCACTGGCTACAACCTCACCTCATTCGTTCACAGTACTCATGGCAATGTTATCTGCCGACGGAGAAACAATCATCACTGGCAACGCCGCAGGCGAGGTTCAGTTCTGGGATATTGTCACAGGGCAAGTCATACACGAACTGCTGACCGAAAATGACGGACTAATTGCCGATATTGCTATTTCACCTGACGGGAAATACGTGGTGACACCAGGTGGCAATGATGGGATTGCTCGCTTATGGGATGTCCAAACAGGTGATGAATTACAGACCTATCACGGACACATGATGCCGATAGGTGCTGTTGAATTTTCCAATGATGGAGAATGGATCCTGACAGGAAGCAGTGACGGAACTGCTCGGCTGTGGGAGACTCATTCAGGCGATCTGCTTCTTGAATTCGTTGGTCACAATGGACCTGTACGTTCCCTTGCCTTTTCCCCAGACAATCAACAAATAGCCACTGGTAGCCAAGATACGACAGCCCGGCTTTGGGATACCAACAATGGCACAATGATACAGCAATTTGATGGTCACATCGGTGAAGTTCGTAGCATCATTTTTTCACCTGACGGACAGTATATCTTGACAGGTAGTGAAGACAATACAGCTCGCTTGTGGGATAAGCAATCTGGTGTTGAGATCATCACTTTGAGCGGTCACTCTCTGCCTATACGTGCACTTGCCTTCTCATCCGATGGGAATTTGATTATCACTGGCAGTGATGATGAAACAGCACGAGTTTGGCATGTTGAGACTGGCGAGGTGATCAGGCAATTCATTGGTCACAGCTCACCTCTTCGCTCGGTTACGTTTTCTGATGATAACCAATTCGTGATTGTTGGCAACATAGAACAAGCCTATCTCTGGCGGCTCAATCTGGATGATGTGATTGAACTCGCCTGTTCCCGCTTGTCCGCGGACTTCAATCCAAATGAACGCGCCACTTACGGCATTGTAGATGAGGAGGATATTTGTACAAATCGTTAAAGCAAGAAGCAACACGCCTTGTATGATCTTGGAGGAAAAATCATGAACAACCTAGCAAAATACCCTATACGAATTATAGCAATTGGGTTAGCGATGCTCGCATTGGCGATGCCACTGGTGGCTCAACTTGACGCACCGATTACCACCGTTTTGCCCGTTTTCAGGTGGACAGGCGATGATACAGCAATTGAAGGTGCAGAAGCGGTTCTGATCCGAATGGAACATGGTATCTCTATGTCATTTGAGACATTCGAACTTGAGCCAGGTGAAATCTACACCGCATGGTGGGTAATCTTCAATAATCCGGAAAACTGCTCCGATGCGGATTGTCTCCTCGACGATATTTTCTTGATGGATGGTGACGAATTCATGCTTGATCATAATGGTCGTCGGCAACCGAATCGTATGCAAAGAGATACTGCGCAAATCACGCAAATGCGTGCCACCAGCGCAGTTGCTGATGACAATGGTTATGCGATGTTTCGAGCCCATTTGCCTGTTGGAGATACGTCCGATTATGTCGATTTTGGACCCGGTTTAATTGATCCGATGGCTGCTGAGATTCACGTAGTATTGCGTACCCATGGGCAACCTGATCCTGAACATTTATGGGACCAGCATTTTACAGCTTGGGGAGGATGCCCAGACCCAGATAATCGAGAACCATGCAAGAATGTTCAATTTGCAACATTTAAACCATAAGTTGAGAGAAATTCAAATAGGGGAGACAAACTAATCTACTTAGCCGGGAAAATACTTTTCTGGCTTTTTTACTAGTTACATACATATAATATACCACAGAATAGGGCAGTTGAATCAGGTAAATGTGCGTGGCTAGAACAAGAAGTACAATCGTTGCGAGCGAAAGTCTAACACGAGAGAAAAGCAAGAGACTACTATGTATTGGACACAATATGTAGAATGGATTTCTCCCGCAAATATCGTAGCTTATCTACATCCGTTTTTATCTTTTGACGGGCTTCCTCTGGAAGTTCATAATCTAACTGTTTACGGAGTTCGACCTCTTTGAGAATATCGTCAATAGTTGCTAGTCGCCCTAAAGGCTTCAACTTCACGCTGATCGTATGGGATTGGATTCTGCACTTTCCTTAGAGCCTTCACCTTCAAGTGATAGTATAGTGACTGAAATTTTACCTCCACTCTTTTTCTCGATTGTCGCAGATAGCGAAAGATTAATTTCGTCTATGTAAAATAGTGCATCACTTGTAGCCTCTGGTGTCAGTTCAGCCTTTACATACTCAATTAAGTCTTTGAGTTCAACACTCATATCTTGCTCCTTTGATTGTAGAAGGTGCGTATCTCTCCGGTTAATATCGTTAGGTTGTAGAAGAGGATTACTCATTTTAGTGCCTAAATATCGGAATTTAATATTATTAGAGTGTAGCATGCACTATCTATCATAGTTCCAAAAAATCATTCCATCGTCCGTTCTATGGCGATTCCTAACAACTGAATAGACTGTCATTGTCAGCATAAAAAAGAGCAACGCGCCAACTTTGTCACCCTATAAAAAGGGCAAATTGAAACAATTTAAAGTCTAAAAAGGCGAGCGTTGTCCCGCCTTGTGAAGGTATTTACAAGACATTTATCGCCTTAGAATTGTTTCCTGTAATGTACCGATACTGTCATGCTCCATTATGATCGCAAGGGTACTTGCGATCAATCTTCACCGACAATATCCAAACCGGACTTAAAACCAATGATAAAATTATTAACACAATCCTGCAACGAACTACCGCGTAGCGTTTAATACAGTACTTGTATCACATTAACGAGGATTTCAAACTCTGTAAGAAGTCCTTGCTCTAATCCGGACAAACTTCAGGCATCTTTTAACTTTGTTGCTGTACTGTGATCAGTGATGAGCACATTAGCAAGTTTTTTCTCAAGAATGACCTGGATGACTTTAGCATCGCGTTGACCAGTCCCCGCGACGAGAATGACTTTAGCACCCTCTTGCACCTTTCGAGCTAAATCATTGATGTTATAACCCGTTAAATGAAACGGAAAGTTAGGCACCGTATCATTGATACAGTCGCCCTTCCTATTAAAAAACCATAAATCAATGTTAAACTCCGGCTTGGAAGCTCGGATAGCTTTCATCATATCTTTGCTAAATATCCTTTGGCTTTCTAATTTTCTTGAGAATGGAGCAAAATACTGGATCAGAAAAATGTTGGCTTCTTCATAAATTTTCTTCAGGACATCCCGCACAATTGGCAATTGTCGAGCAATATCCTGATCTGATTGGCTTTCGACAAACGCCGGAATTGGGAGCCAAGAGTATTTCGCAGAATATTTGGTTGCAATATCATATGCAATCAGCGAAGCATCACCCACATTCGCTTGCGCTCGGATAAAGCCTGACAACGGTAATACCTCTAATTTGTCAAGCTTTCGAGGCTCGAGATAACTGGCAACTTGACGCACAAACTGCCTGCCGCCTGAAACAGCCAATCGGCTGTCATTGTCTAATTCCTCGTCTAGATATTGTGCTGTTCGATGGGCGATCGTTGGTATGACGCTGGGTAAAGGAACTCCTGCAGCATCAAGAAAAGTTGGAACCAAATCTACATGCTTCAAGTCATACTTTTCCTCAATATCTCGTGCCAGTCTAGGCAGGCGCCTCGGCAATTCTTCAGGTTTAACAATGAACTCAACAATTCCATGTAGAGCCGCTCTCTTGAGTGCGGATGTTATGGTTCCATGAGCTACTCCCCACTTTTCTGCAATCGCCGAAATAGAAAGCTTTTTTATATAAGCATCATAGGCTATTTGACGCAGATTCTCACGATCGAACATATCCGGTTTTTTCGACATTTCGCTACTCCTCTTCAAATACTTTCGTGATTGTGTCGCTTTGTCTTTAGCTCATGTTGACACTTTCATATGTTAGGCAATCTCTTTAAACCACGGGCAATAAGTGTATCAAAAATTGAAATGCTTATTTCAGGTGTTTCAAAATGAAGATCAAAGTTTAACAAAGTTTAGAATCTTGAACAAACTTTTAGTAGTTTAACATTTAGCAACTTATTTTTAGCTTTTTCAGAATGAAATCAAAAGTTTCAATTCGAAACCTAAAGTACCTCCTTTCAGTTATCCTTGTTCGTAACGCGAAATGTCATCCGGCCAGATATCTGTGCATCGACTGTAAGCATATTCAATCGTGCGTGGAAAAAAGATCGTTAGCAAAGGAGGTTTTTTATGAAGCAAAGAGAGTCATGGTTCTTGTACATTCTAATCCTATCCATTCTCGTCGGTTGCGAAGGAACACTGACAACGCCATCCTCGTCTGCGACGCAGAGAGCTGGAGAACATGAGCCCGACTCAATCCCCTACGTTGCTGCAGCATTCAACGAGCTCTTCTCAGCTAGCAGCTACCATTTATCAAGCCGTCAAAGGATCAGCTTAGACGCACCTAACTTTGAACAGTCGGTTGAGACCATTTCGGAAGTCGATGTTATCTTTGAAAGTAGTGAGATCATCAGCCCTGCAGCTGCTTTTGAAGGAACGGTCGAACAACGCATCGTTAACAACAGTGATCCAGAAGTTAGGGTCACGATGGCGATTGTCTTTTTCGGTGATGATTATGTCATCGATTTAGTGGAAACCAATGGGGTCTGCAGTGAGCTACTGGACATCGCTCCCGATGCGCGCTTCTCGCCCCGTCAAGTCGAGCGATGTGGCATCAATTTTTCAGAAACGGTCGCAGGACTCTTCGATAAACATATCCGGTTTCCAATTTCGCTCGAAACCGTGGCTTTTATTACAGAAGTCGCTCCCGAGGAGCTTGACGGACAAAATCTGCGGGTATTCGATCTCGAGTTCGATCTCCAATCACTCCTTGAAACAGGAGAAGCCTCCCAGTTGTTTGGAGATGATCTGAACCCTGAATTGATGGCGTTATTCCAAGAATCTCACGTCACAATGCGAGCTTGGATCAATCGCGAAACTGGGTTGCTCTATCAGCATGCTTCAACTATGAATCTCTCGGCTGAAATCGAAGCTGGAGAGAGTAGCGTGCATCTCACATTTAATGCTGATGTCCAATTCACTCATACCAAAATCAACCAAATTGACGAGATCAAGGCGCCAACGAATGCGACAAACTTGAACGATTCTACCCCAACCGATATTGAATTGAGTGAGACCTTTACGACTCGAGACGGAAAGTTATCCTTTCAATATCCTGCTGGTTGGACTGTGCTGGAGAGCGGTCAAAGTAGTGAGGGTGTGCTGATTCTGAGCAGTTCAACCAATCGCAATGACCTCATTAAAGGTGTGCCCTTCCCTTCGGGTGAACTCGCGATTAGCTTCATGATTTTTCCACGAGATATTGCTGAACCCAATGCCTTTTTAAATCTGATGCAACAATCGGTGACGGCTGAATATGGTGCTGAAGCTGATATCGAAGTGGTACGTGACGTGACGATGGGTGACTATCCAGCCCTTGCTCAACGAGTCTCTGTTGAAGATGGACAGATGGAAATTGTCCTTATCCAAAGACCTGATGTGCTGCTGGTGATGCTGAGTGTAAGTGCCCCTGATGAGATGGAATCTCTTTTTGGGCTGGTTGTCTCAATTGGCGAGACGATCGTGCTGAATTCATAGTCCTATGCTCGCCTCATTGGAATTGAGGCGAGTGTTGTAATTTCGTTCGTTAGTTTTTAAAGGAGGACCGTTTGGACAATACATTACTTATAGGAAGTGGGATCACCTTATTGGGTATCTTGACCCTTTTAGCCATGCTGGCACAAATCGGCCTACCGGATCAGACGGGCTTCATTCCCCCAGCTCTGTCTCTTCCCTTGTCTCAGGGCGGCATTGTGGGAGCGATCGGGATGATTGTGTTCGGCATCGTGTTGATTAGTGTTGGGAGTGCAATTACGTCCAATGAGTTACCAGCCAACACGACAGTCGAACAACAATGGCTCGATTTGATCCTCTCAGTATTGCCTGAGGAATCGATACCCAGTGATCTGGTCGTTACCGCATCCCTCAGTCAGGCGGTTTTTTTGACCTTGTTTGCAGTGCTCGTCTTCGCGATCTTGTTCTTCAAAAGCATCTATATTTACGGGATTTCAGAACCGAACAATGGCTCGATGATGATCCTCCCGAAACACTATGTCGGCCCTATGGTCATGGGACAAATCACCGTATTAGGAATCGTGGCTCTAGCAATTCTCTTGGCAGCCTACACCATCGATAACACCGTCTTTGATACCGTGGCTCAAGTTCTTAGTTAACTAAGTTGCGAGCCGGGTATTTGCCTGGCTCGCAACGGTGTCGGATACATACTGCTCGACACAAATGGATGGAGAAAGGAAAAATCATGAAGAAAGTAATTGTACTCTTTAGCTTAATGGTGTTGGCAATTAGTTTCCTGCCAATTGCTGCACAGGAGAGTGATTACACTCCCCCACCACAGACACCCGCTGATAATGAATGCTATGATGGTGGGACATTAGCGGGCAAATGCAACACAACCGATGCCAATGGAGATGGCATCATTTCCGAAGGCGAACAGACCTACATGTGGGAATGCGGATGGGCACTTGCTCGATACAATCGATGGATCATGCCCAAAGATGCCGTTCCCGAGCGCTGTTACTCCTTTTTACCGGAGACACCACAACCCAATCCTGCCCTGCCAATTCCTCGAGGAAGTACACCACAAGACGATGAAACCAGCGTTGAATCATCGTCCTTTAGCATTAGCCTAGTTGATGTGGGCAACTTCAACCCAAATAACGGGTGTCTGGCGACGGTCGATGTAATGGTCTCAGGGCCAGTGCCTTTAGCGTTAACAGGTTTCGTGCATAACGCGTTTTATGGCGATAGCCTCGGCGCAGCTTACCCTACCCGTGTGTTTTCACCCGGTAAACATACTGTCCGCTATCGCCTTGGCGGTCGCCATCTCCCGGAATATTATGATCACCGCATTGTCCTGCAGTCGAGTGATGGCACACTCAGCAATGTCACCCACACAGCTTGCAAACAATAGAAAAATTGCGACAGCAGATAGAATAATTAAGACAAAGTAAAAGGAGTAAAACATGACGATATGTTCAATTTGTAAGGGTACAGGAAAAAATAGTTCTGGTGATGATTGCACTTCATGTGATGGAACAGGGAAGGTTTCTAAGCTAGACACAAACTTCATACCCAGTAGAGGCTTAGGTGATGAACCTATATCTTCATGTCGTACTTGTGGCGGACATGGGTCATATGGGTATGAATACTTGCCCTGAGTGCAAGGAAGTTTAACAATTAGAGTCTGTCACTGAATTAAGGAGATTTTAGATGTGTAGATATGTATGTTCAACTTGTGGTGGCTGTGAGCAATACAGCACGTTGCAATGTACTAACGGTGAGTGTTGCGCTCACAGCCCGTTATGCTACGATTCAAATCCTACTGCTTGTTCTTGCACCAGATCGATCAAAAACCATATAAATGAAATAAACTATGAGATTATCAAGTACCCAGTTGATGAAGACTTGAGCAAATCAATCACCCCAATCGTCATGATCTAGAGTGTAAGAACGGAGCGAAGACCTGAGCGATATCGAAATGGAGACGATTTGGTTTTATACCTTGATAGTCTGGATTTTGACCCGTTGCCTATCGCCTGAGGAGTATTATAAAAAGCCACTCATAGAGTGGTTTTTTTCATGAGTCTATATCTCATCGCGCTGGGTCAGCCACTGGAAGGTGCTCAACAAAGTGAGGACAGCACAAATGATTGATAACATAAGTAACACCCCAAAAAGGGATATCATTGAAACATTTGAAACGATAAAAAAGGCGAGACAACGCCCGCCTCATTGAAGGGTATATGCCCTCGTCCCATGTAGCACTCGGGATACTAGTAGTCACTCGTTGGGTTGCTGGCGTTACTATCCGCGCGACGCAATCAACCAGTTTTCGCCGAGATTGATTTGCAACTTCGTTCCACTAGGTTTTAAACATACCGGATATAGTGCCGACATTCCGAGGGGTGTTTTTCAGAATCGGGAATTATGAAACGAGTTCACCACGTCTGATTATGTCTAACTGAGAGAGCTAAGCTGGAATGAAAACTCCAGCTTAATCAGTTATTAGATGTCTTCAGTACACAACGGTTCGATACGATAGAGCTCGCGTTGTTCGCAGGTGAAATCGGGAATGTAGCGATTTTCCATAACCCATGTTGTATAGTCTTCTAGCAGTTTTGATACATCCCAGAAAGTGACAATATTGTTTGTTGCAGACGCAATTTGCATTCCATCTGGGAGATTGACAAGTTAAGTTGAGTTTCATAATGGAAGGGATTGAGAGATACTGGCTGCATGTCAAATGCTCACCATCACCCTACCTACAAACGCCACCGCTTTCTTAAAGAAATCATCTCTTACGCCGTCTGGCTGTACTTTCGCTTCTGTTTGAGCCATTGGGACATCGAAGACTTGCTCGCCGAACGAGGTCATCGAGAACTCCCACAAACGGATCCGCAAGCGCGAGCGATTTATCCAACGCTTCACTTCGTCCTTGTCGGCGCAACGCTTTCTGTCCGCATTCGAATTCATCTACGAACATGCTCGTCCCAAATACCATCTGATGACTGCCGCTCATTATCGAAGTGAGCGACAAGTTCGGTTTGATCAATGGCAGCAGCTCACCACTTTGACTAGATAATTCTTGATAATTGGTTGTCTCCTGCCGTCGTCCTTTCATATTCTTCTACTTAACATGTCAATCCTCCCTACCAAGTTGTCAATGATTGGCTCCATCTTCATATTTCCTCAAATTAAGTCGACAAAACCGCGAAATGAGAAATGTCTACAACATCAACTCTCTATCAGCACATGCTTTGCATATCAACTAACTTAAAATGGGCTAAAGTAATCCGATATACTAAGCACATCGCATTGTAATTGTTTAGAGACTTATGATGTCGCAAGAACCTGTGTTGCTGGATGCACTCAATGACAGAGAATTAGAAATCATCCCTTTGCTCGCTCAAAGACTGTCCAATAAGGAAATTGCCAATCAACTCTTTCTCGCACCTAATACCATCAAATGGATTGTACGCCAGTTAAATAGCAAGCTGGATACAACCAATCGCAAGGAAATTGTCCAACGGGCTAATCAGCTAGGCATCTTAACCTCGCCATCAACCGAAACGTATTTACGTCCCCGAGAGAATTTGCCACGCCAAACAACCCCCTTTATTGGTCGAGATACGGAACTAGATGAATTACATACGATCTTGGGAAGTCCAGATGTACGCTTAGTCACGATTCTTGCGCTAGGTGGCATGGGTAAAACTCGCATTGCCCTTGAAGCGGCAGCGCAGCAACTCAATAATTTTCCAGACGGCGTTTACTTTATTCCCTTGCAAGCCCTTACAGACATTGAACAAATCATTCGAGCAATCGCTTCCAGTTGTTATTACCCTTTCCAAGCAGATGATGATCGGAGCCAAAAGCAACAAGTTCTTGATTTTTTAGCGAACAAGCATATGTTGTTGCTGGTCGATAATTTTGAGCATCTTTTAGACGCTTCGTCACTCCTCAACGAGATTTTGCATATTGCGCCAGCCGTCAAACTTCTAGTTACTTCACGCGAGAAATTAAACCTGATGGGCGAAACAATCTATGTCCTACAAGGTATGGAAATTCCGAAACAGGAAACTCCTAAAGAAGCCATCGGCTATGATGCGGTACAATTGTTGCAGCAGGGTGTACGTCGCGTTCAACCAGATTGGCAAATTACGCCAGATAATCTCCACATAGTCACACGAATCTGTCGTCTGACATATGGGATGCCTCTTGGTATTGTGTTGGCTGCATCATGGCTAGATGTGTATTCTCTAGAACGCATTAGTGATGAAATCGAGAAAAGTGCCGACATTCTTGAAACCGAGATGCGTGATGTACCTGAGCGTCAGCGCAGTATTCGAGCAGTGTTTGAATATTCGTGGAAGCGATTGAAGCCAAATGAGCAAAACGTGCTTATGAAAATGAGTGTTTTTAAAGGAGGCTGTTCCCCGCAAGCAGTTGAGCATATCACTGGCGCTCATCCGCGCAATTTGCAGAGTTTAGTCAACAAAGCACTTTTGAGCAAGAATCGACAAGGGCGTTATGACATTCATGAGCTTTTGCGACAATATGCTGAAGAACGATTGCGGGCACAAGGTTCATTGGAAGTCGCAAAGGAAGCTCATTTCAAATATTATGCACAAGTCATTTCTGATATTTATCCGCGATTATTGAGTCCTGACGAACGACAAGTTACTGACCAAGTCGAACAAGATTTTGACAATTTTCGTATGGCTTGGGATTATGCTATAGACCATGGATTTGTTGACATTGTGGATAGGATGACACGGTCTCTTGAGGTCTTCTTCGAATTACGTTGGCATCCTGAATGGATAGACATGCGCCAAGTAGCCTTAGAAAAGATGCAGCTTCTCTATCCTAAACATTCTCGCTTGGTTTTACTCACCATATTAAATATTTACGACAGTACTAAAGACGATCTAGAGCGAATCAGCATTATCGAAGGTGCATTGGATAGAGCTCGCGAGTATCAGCAACCTTGGGATGAAGCACGCTGTCTGCGCCGCTTGAACACGCTTTACCAACAAGTAAATCGTTTTGAAGAAGCCTGGCAACTTCTAGATAAAGCAGAAATCATCTCACAAGGCTTAGACGAGAGGGTACTTGTGGGCTGGGTCTTCCGTGACCGTGGACTTTTGCTAGTCGCGCAAAATAACTTTGACGCTGCTAAACACTATTTTCAAGCGGAGTATGATCATTTCCAGAAGTTAGGCTATAAGACAGGTATAGCAACTGCCATCGCTGATCTAGGTGTAATTGCAATGGAAACCAATGACATTCGGACATTCTTGAAACACTCAAAAGAATCACTCGAAATCTCGCTTAAACTTTCTCATCAAGGGATCGTTGCTTTTATGACTAGTAATGTGGCGTTAGGTCACTGGCTCGCTGGGGATTTAGAACATGCACAACAAGCATTTTATGAATCAACGCGAATCACTCAAGAACTCAATATGACACGACTGCTTATTCATTCCCTACTCTATCAGGCAATCTTTTTATGGACAAATGAACAAGAAAGCTTAGCGCGCACCTATCTTGCGCAAGTGGTGAGCTTAATTCCTTATCGGAACGACCCTCAAGAAACGTTAGTAATTATGATTCAAGCATATTTTGATGCCGATTATCTCAGCGCAAAAGAAGCCTATATTACTTACCTGAATGCGATTCGTTTTAGTAATATATCTCTCAATTATAGTAAATTTTCTCTCAATTATAGTGAGTATGTTGAGCTACGAATCTTTGCGCTATCTTTAGCCTACACAGGCGATACCGAACTCAGCATCATCTTGTTGGCAAACATCTATAAAACACCTTGGATTACACCCAATTTCGATGACAAGTTAGACTATAAAAATTGGCTAGCTCGTATTCAACGTGACACATCACCAGAAGATTTCAATGTAGCATGGGAACGTGGCACAGCAATGGACCTTAAAGATGTGCAACAGTTATTAGAAAAGGGATTTACTGGCGACGACCTTTGAAGGTCGTGACATACTGCAATGCTATGGAAGATAGCATTAAGAACTGTAATGAGGATGACTTCTTGTATTTGAAACCAAAGAATCCGAAGCCTGAACAGAAATACTTAACAAATGTGAACCAAAAGGTCTCCCACTTCAGTCAGCCTATTTCTCAAATTAGGAGATTGCGAGCAATCTATACCTATCTGGTTCATGGGATTCCCTAACAGAAAACAAAAACGGCAGGCAATCGCCCGCCGTTTGCAAGTTCAGTTGACGCGATCCCTATCCACCCAATACATCGAACATATTGAAATCGTAGTATTTGATGCTTTCTTTGATCAGCGGCACCCCCTGCCAGGTCATGACAAAGACTTTGCCCTCGGCATCCGGACCCATATTGATTTGATATTCGCAGGTGGTTAGCAACCAAATGGTGTACTTCCCGTCTCCACTACTGGCAAGGAGTTGGTTCTCGGTGGGTGGCATGTCACAGCTTGGCAAATTCTCAGGTGCAACATGCACGGCAAGGTAACCTGTGCTATCTGGATTTATTCCGTAGACGGTTATACCGTTATTGGAACGGGCGTAACCAATGCCAACCGACTTATCGCCACGTCCATAATTCAAGCGGTCATCAGGCGGAATGGTCGACGGATCGATGGCGGATCCTGATGATGTAGACGTTGTGGTCGCAGAGCAGGGTAGCGTGTTGACGATGCCGCCAAAACTGTTATCCACTGGAGCTCCTGTAATTATGCCCATACAGATGTTGTTTATAACACCTCTCCAATTCAGAAATCTAGTGGTCGAAATCGTCCCATAATTGTTAATCGTCCCGCTGTTTACCAACTCAAGATTGCTGGTGATCGTCCCGAAGTTGTTCAATACGCCACCGCTGATGCTGAAATTACTATTAGCCGAAATTGTTCCCCGATTGATTACCGTCCCCAAACTGACAAAAGTAGAAGAATTTAGTAATATTCCACCGTTCTCAATCCGTGTTGTTGTGCCAACCCCTCGAATAATGGGAAAGGAGAAACTATTTGTTGACACGTTATACGGGGCAGGAATCACTACATCGTCGTTAGGACCGGGTGGCCCACCTCCGCAACCACTCCAAGTTGCCGCACTATCCCAATCCCCACTGGCTTGAGCGGTACAGGTCAGTGCATAGCTTGGCGCGACTTGAACAAGCAGAATGATCAACACTAATGTTGAGACTGTGAGTAGTTTTCTCATGAGATGTGTCCTTTTAGGTGTTTGTTGACGGTGTTTACAGCATAAAATGGACTAAGGAGACAGTCACCCTACCTAAGGGAGGGAAAGAGCAAATCTATGCTGATATGACAACAGATGGTATGGCTACTACAATGATGATCACAGCGAAGTTAAGTCCTAGAAGTTTACTGCTAACAACTCGTTTCTTGGGGGTGACAAGTTAACGAGCTGGCAATGGTCGTGAGGCAAGATTAGCTGAGGTAAGGAGCACGTCTAGCTTAAAATTTGGGTTAATTGTTGCCACTCAGCCAAGCGTTGATCTCTGACAAACCGATAAGCACTTGCGCACATTTGGTGGCGTTTGGGGCGAGCATGTTCATAGATCAGCTCATAAGCAGATAAGAAGCGTTGGGCAGACCAGGACGACTTAAATCGTTGCATAAACCGCTCTCGTTTCCGTACCCGTTTGTGTGAGTTCTCAATTACGTTGTTGAGTTCTTTGTGTTTTCGGTGCTCCACACTGGGCTAGCTCTCCCGATGGCTCAAACAGAAGCGAAAGTAGAGCCAAACCGCCTACGAGATGATTTCTTTAGGAAATCGATGGCGCTTGTAGGTGGGAGTGTGATGAAGATTTGACATCGGTCCAGTATCTCATCGTCCAAACCAACTGAATACCCAAGTTAAGTTGTCAATCCCTTCATCTAAGTTGATTCGATAGTCCGAGTATCATTAGGTATGAGCAATTGCACTTTGGATATTCCAACATCATCCGCTACTCTTCTCATGTCAGCTCGAGAAAGTGTATCCATATGAGTCGAAATTATTATGCTATCTGAAGCGAACTTAACGGCTGGTATCGTCTCTTTTTACACATAATAATCAATTGTATATCGTCACCCTGGTTTGGCCACTTTGCTCCACAAGAATGAGTGACAACAACATCGGTAGAAAATTGCTGAATAGTTTCTTTTAATCCTGAGCTTTCCTTTTCTGATCCATCCGCCTCACTAGGGGACTGCAAACCTGATTAAGCATCAGTTTGTGACCTTGTTTTCTTTTTTGATCGCCATGAGTTCATCATATTGTGGGGTTTGTTTGTAAAAGTCATCCAAGGGATAACACCCCGATACGATTCCATTGCGGGGAGCAGTGGTGCAATCACTAAAGGTTCGGCAAATACGTTTGCGTTGTAAGTCATGATTATTCAAAATATCATAGGGCATATCTGGGTAACTCAGTACCATACGTCCAAGTCCGACAAAATCTGTCATGCCCTGCCGAACGACAGCTTGCGCCACATTGGGAAGCCACTCTTGCAAGTACGAATACCCCGAACCCACAACCAGCATTTCCGGACGATAGGCTTTGAGTTGTTGGGTAATATGAATCTGGCGTGCGACACCTACCAGTGGGTCTTCTGGTGGGAGATAGCCATCCGACGGTGGGAACATAGCAGGACGTTGAATATGGGGGACATAGTAGGGACTACCTACTGTCACACAGAGCAATTGAATATCCAGTTCCAGCATCAAATCAAGGAACTGTTTCGGTTCGTCAATATTCACCCCTGTGCCAGTCCCATCCCCGCCAAACGCATAGGGATAATCTCCATTGTAGTCTTCTGGTGTGCCGATATGCTCATTGTCTGGTCGGAATGGAATCCAGTCGATTGCACTTAGGCGGACGGCAATGTCGAGCTTGGGTACAATCTGACGCACAGCCTTTACCGTGTTGCGGAGGAAGCGGGTACGGTTCTCAAAACTCCCGCCATATTTCCCATCACGATTGACCGCACTCAGCAATTCATGTCCCAAATATCCATGACAATGCTTAATATCGACAAAATCATAGCCCGCTTGCTCGGCTAGGACAGCGGCTTTGGCAAAATCCTCGATGAGTGCATCCATATCAGCATCCGTCAGCATTTGCTCATCGCTGGTGATATTGAATTTCTTATCGAGAAGCGGATGTCGATAGGCAACGAGAGGTTCAAGAGCTTTACTGTTGGGTCGGCAGAAACGACCTGAGTGAGTTAATTGTAGACCGATAAGTAAGCCATCTGTGTTGCCCACTTTGTCTTGATGCGCGTCAATCAAAACCTGACGCAAATCCGCAATCTCTGCGACGGTATCCTCATTCATGACTAATTGCTTGGCATTGGCACGTCCATCATGGCGCACAGCCACCGCTTCTCCACCCCAGATGAGCTTAGCTCCACTTTGCCCAAAGCGCAGCCAGCGACGACGGGTATTCTCTGTAGGTCGTCCATTTGATGTTCCATCCCAGCCTTCCATCGGCAAGATAGCAAAGCGATTCGAAATGGATGTGTTTCGGTAGGTATAGGCTTGCGCCAAAGGAGCTGACTCATCCGTCATCATCTCGGCATCAAAGGGCATGTCTGCGCCGACAGATTCGCAATATTCCAGAAATTGTTCGGGCGTACGAAGTTGGGCAACACGCTTATATTTTGGCATGATTTGTCCTAGCGGAGTCCCAGTCGTTCAGCGATATTTTCGAGAATTGCGATGTCACTTTCGGGGCGTTCTGGCGACTGAGGGTGGGTACGATGGGTGGTTATCCAACCCCGTAACTTTAAGAACTGGGCGGCACTGTGTTTATAGGCTGGCACAGGCGGACGAAAGGCGAGGAATCCGAGATATTGTAATATATCATTGACCTCATAGAAGTTGATGTCACCCGTTTCCCATAGGGCATCGCGTTGGGCAAAAATATCCGGTGCGAAGGTGCTTAAGCCTAATAGATAGTCGCTCCCATACATCACCATATCAATCGCTAAATCATTGCCTGTCAGTACCATGAAATCAGGGCGTGTGGCATTGCGTAACGCCAGCCGTTGCCATTCCAACTCACGGTTCAGGGAAGAATGCTTTGCACCAATACATTGCTCAACAGCTAACAAACCTTTGTAAGTTTCTAAATCATAAATCTTGCCGAAGGGTGCAAACATCGTTCCCAATTCAAAGGCGATAAATTGGGGGGCAGCGTCACCAATTTGTTGGTAGCTTTCCACGATGGCTTCTGGTGTTTGGGAGGTCAGCCCGAAAGATTGGAAGATTATCGGCGTGCCACCATAGCGATGGATGGACTCAATTTGCTGACGATAGGCATCAAAATTCCATGAGGAATCAGGGGTGTCGGCAACAAACGCACCTGCAACGAACTCATGCTCCCCACAGACATCTTGCGAATGTCGCAAGACGGCTTGTCGCGTGGCTTCATCAATTAGGTTGGCGTAGCCCGTGTCCATATTGACGGCTGGGGTTAAGCCCGCTTCAACTGTCCGTCCTATATGCAATCGCAAACTCTCCCAATCCACCGCACCATCGTCTAAGAAGGGCAACAAAATAGCAGACATGCCTCTTATCTTGCGATTCTTGACAATCAGTTGCGTTGGGTCAAAAACGGTTTCAATCATGGCGTTCACCTTCCAAGCCTCTAATTACCCATTATTTAGTATGCAGGTGTTTGCCCTATTTTTACTCACCTTGGTGCTTAGCTGATTATTGGCTTTATTTAACTTTTAGTCCATACGCTCCCAGTTGATTTCGTAATTGGGAACAGCGGCGCGGTAGAAACTATCCACCGGGCAATAGCGTGCTACGAGTTCCATTAGACGGTGGAGTTTTTTCTCGGCTTCTTCTGTTTTGATGCGCACGGTAACTCGTACCGCATGGTAATGCACTGGGACATCAGCTTCGCCTTTGCGTCCACGAATATCTAAATCGCCTTCGGCAAAGGTTTCGAGGTCATCATATTTGAACCGAATCTTGTCAGCCATCCTAGCTGTTGAGACGTTCAGTCAGGCACACAGAGCGGCAAGCATCAATTCGAGAGGTGAGGGTGCAGTATCGTTGCCTCCCCGTGATGGTGGTTCATCGGACAAAACAGGGTCGAAATGTCTAATATGAATTTCGGTGGCGGCATGGTCACGCATTTTGCCATGTGCCTTGTTCGTCACCATTGCTTGGGGGGTATCAGCCATGTTGTGTCTCCTGTTCTGCATAACCCTGCAAAATTTGTAAGCCGTTTTCACCTGCAGTGAAGCTATAGATTTCGCCTTCTTCAACCCAGAGGACGCTTTCTTCATCTAATTCAAAGGTTTCCCCATCGACGATTGCTTGTCCTGTGCCTTGAATCACATAGAGTATTTCGTCGGCTTGTCCGCGTGTGTGCTGAGGACCTGTGGCGTTGGGTTGGAATGTCCACCATTTAACAACGGTTGATTTCATCCCAATATGGGACGCATCAGCGACTGTGCGGACAGACCAGCCTTCCTTGGAGTGTTCTTCGTGGATGTCTTCTGGATTAATAATTTTAGGCATCATATATCCTTCGTTTGATAAAACTAATTGTGGTGATTCAACTAACCACCAATTTGCTCCCATGTTCATATGTCATCCTCGACAATCCAGATGGTTTCAGAGGGTGGGGGTGTCCAGAATTCGACAAAGCTGTAATTTTTGCCAGAGTGATTCTCAAACCAGTGGATTTCATTGGGATAGATGACGACGGCTTGACCTTCATTGAGAGGTTGGCAACCTTCGGGTGTGCAGACAGTGGCTGTACCTTTGAGCATCACAAAGACATGCACTGAGTCCTTGTGATAGTGCTTGGCGCAGGTGTCATCAGGATGGTAGATGATGCGGTCTGCTTGGATGGTATCGGATGGGGCAGGCACGCCGTCTTTGATGAGGTCGAGGCGGTCTCGTCCATCGCGGGTCGAATCATACGTCGGTAGTTCATTGAGCCGTAGCACTTTTGCCATAGTTAGTCTCCCCATTCCAATAGTCGAGTAGCATTGTGTTTGAATATTTTTTCTTCGCTGACGGAATCTAAACCGAGTGACTTGACGATTTCGGCGGGATGGTCATCGCCCATGTCGAAGGGGTAATCAGAACCAACCATAATGTGATCAACTCCGACAAAATCAATGAGGGATTGGAGTAAATCAGCATCATGAGTCAAGGTGTCATAGTAGAAGCGTTTCATCGACTCGATGGGAGTTTCATTTAGCTTGGCTCGGGCATGGGGTTGGAAGGTATGCGAATGTCGTAAACGTCCACGTAGAGCGAGTAATGCTCCACCGCCATGGGCTAGAATGACTTTTAACTTAGGATAGCGTTCCATCACACCGGACATGACCATATGTGAAGCCGTGATTGCTGTTTCGAAGGGGTTGCCGACGCTATTCCAGAGATAGTATTCGTTCAAGACAGGTAAGTTAAATCCACGTGTAGTAGGATGGATGAAGACAATTGCGTCTGTTTCTTCAGCGGTTGCCCAAAAGAACTCAAAGTGCTCATTTCCGAGATAATCTCCATTGACGCTTGCGGCAATTTCTATCCCCACCATGCCGGGTAGTTGCATGATGTTGCGGAGTTCATGGGAGGCGAGGTCTGTATCTTGTAGAGGGACTGTCCCCATGACTCGGACACGATTCGGATATTGCTGGGCAATTTGGCTGAGTTGCTGATTTTGGATTCGACTGGTGCGTAAGCCATCTTCTGCTGGAGCATTGTAGTGAACAAGTGAGACCCATGGTGCAAGCAGGATGCGGTCAACGCCGGATTTGTCTTGTTCTTCTAGAATTTGATCAATATGCACGAATTCTCGAAGTGCAGAACGAATAGATTTACCAGCGAAGTCGATGACTTGTTTGCCAGCTTGCCAAGAGACAGCCGGTCGCCATGCTTCTTCAGGGGATGCGTCACGAAGAATATCTGGCACGACGATATGAGCATGGACATCTGTGATCATCGTCTACGCTCCGAAGGTTAGTATCATCGCGCCACCGACAATCATGCTTCCACCAACCCAGACTCGCCAATTAACCCGTTCATGCTTTTGGTCAAGCATCAGTAATGATAGCACAATCACGATTGGGACTGAGATGCGGACGATGGCTGTTACGACAGCCACTGGGACGGTATCGAGGGCGATATAACGTACCCATGTGGCAAGAGCGACCAAGACTGCCGCGAGCAATTGCCAATAAAAGGATTTACGCGGGAGAGGTTTGCCTTGCCATTCCCGCTTGCGATAGATGAGCAACAAGAAATAGAAGGGAACATTCGCCAACAAGCCAATTGTGACACCGACAACAGGTGAGTCGAGACCTTCTAAGCCCAGCCGAATGAATATGGGACTGATTGCCCAGACAAAGGCAGTGGCTAGACCTGTCCACGGGATTTCAATTTGCGAGGTCTTACGCTTGGTCGTCATCAGCTATTACTTTGTTGAAATGATGTAAACACCTGCTACGACGAGAAAGATGCCGAACAGTGCTGTAATCGAAAAGGTCTCTTGATAAACAATGACATCAACCCCTAAGCCAAAGAGTGGCATCGTGCCAACAATCGCGCTCGTTCGTGCCGCGCCGATTTGCTCTTGGCTGATGCTGATGAGCGTCCAACCGACAAAGAAGTGAATAAATCCAGCGATGATAAAGGCGAGAACCGCCCCAATGGGTGCTGTCCATAACAACGATAGCTCACCTGTTAAGATAATCACCACCATCAACACGAGTGCGCTCACGATAATGAGAGTGAACGTTCCCCGAATCGCATCAATGCCTTCGCCGGCTTTGCGATGTACGGTTTGGAATAAGCCGAAACCGATCCCAGCAACAACAGCCCAGAGTACACCACTCATGAGTCAACGTATCCGTGATTAATCATCGGAAATCTTTTGTTCAGCATCAGCGAGTCGGTTGGTTTCGATGCCCGACATTTTTGCAAGCACATCAAAGATGATGGAAAAGTCATAATCCCCAATGCCCATCCCACGTCCAGCTGTCAGGAATTCATTGGTTGTCGCGGTGGTTGGTAGCGGGACATCAAGTTCACGTCCTAATTCGAGGGCGAGAAGCATGTCTTTTTGCATCATCTGGCAATCGAACCATGCTTTACCTTCAGGATGTTCGAGCACAAAGGGACCACGATACTTGACCATTGGAGAGGCGATGACACTATTCACCAAGACATCGACTGCGAGTTCGCGCGGGATGCCACTCTTTTCGGCGAGTAAGACCGCTTCACTAAAGGCAAGCATCTGTACCGCGAGACCTAAATTGGTGGCGATCTTCATCGAGACCGCCAAGCCATTCACTCCGACATGATGCACAACGGGTCCGATAGCTTGCAGGACGGGGACTACTTTGTCAAATACTGCTTTGTCGCCACCGACCATAATTGAGAGTTTACCGGATTCGAGAGTGACGATACTGCCGGATACGGGAGCATCCAACATAGAGCCTCCAGTTTGGGCGACTTGTTCGGCGAGTTCTCGGCTGTAGTGGGGACTCATGGTAGACATATCAATGTAGATTTTGCCTGCGGACAGTCCAGCAATTATGCCTTCGTCGCCTTGTGTTACGGCACGGACGGCTTTGGTATTTGTGACCATGGTGAAGGTAATGTCGCTAGCTTCGGCAACTGTGCGGGGAGTCTCACCCCATGTCATACCCAAATCAACTAGCCAATCGCCTTTGGAACGGGTGCGATTGTAGCCCATAACCTCATAGCCCGCATCGAGCAGGCGTTTCACCATGCGACCGCCCATGTCACCTAGACCTACGTAGCCTAATTTCATAAGAAGTTTCTCCTCATGTTGTAATTAATCTGCAGTGGTTGAATCTTCTCGAATTTGCAAGAGATGAGCGATCATATACCGTCGTGCGAGTTCATGGTCTTGTTGTATCACTGCTTGTAAGATACGGATGTGATGCTTTTGCCCGCGTTGTGGACCGTTCACTCCAGCAAGAAAGATTCT
The DNA here is from genome assembly GCA_028284565.1 of Anaerolineae bacterium. Next base: position 34,579 of record JANQRM010000426.1, read on the forward strand.
ACGCCGTTGTTGACTCAGTGAATCGACTATCGAATCAATCAAATTGACAATAAGCTCATTGTGTGTCGCACGAGCAAGCACAAGGTGGAATTCATGGTCGGCTGTGATGAAAGCTTCGACATCGTGAAGTGACTTGTCCATGCGGTCAATGGTCTCCTGCAAGGCTTCAATATCATCGTCTGTTCGTTTAACAGCGGCGATTCCGGCGATTTCAGGTTCTAATATCTCGCGGACTTGCATTAGATTGACTAAGCCGTGTTTTTGGTCAATCATCACCATGCGCTCGAACGATTGACGCATAATCTCCGACATGCCGTTGTGGACGAATGTGCCAACACCGGGACGAATCTCAACCAATCCCTTCTCTTGAAGGGAGTTGACCGCTTCTCGGACGACGGTTCGACTGACTCCAAAGCGTTCAGTTAATTCACGTTCTGCGGGAAGTCTGTCCCCTGATTGCAAATCGCCATTCACGATGAGGTTTTCAATATGCTCGACAACCCGTTGATAGAGGCGTGTCGATTGTGATTTGGTCAAAGAATCATTTAACATCGTCAATTAATCCCAATCTAAAAAGGCAGGCAACTGCCCCCGTTTGCGGAGTGAGCCAACAATTCCTTCTGGGAAGAACATCAAAACAAGCAAGAGCATCAAACCTGTACCGAAGATGTTAAGCTCTGAACCCCCAAAGACATTGAGAAAAAATTCATCAACGAGAATGACAAGAATTGCGCCAAGAACGGGACCTGCGACTGTGCCTTTTCCGCCGAGGATGGACATCAGTACCATCTTTGCGCCAACGAGAATAAGCAAGAAAATTGCAGGTGATAGATAGGCGAGATATTGTCCCCATAATGAACCTGCCGCACCGATAAAGAAACCACTAATGGCAAAAGCGAGAATTTTGTAACGTGACGTAGGAATGCCCGTTGATTCTGCTTTAATTTCATCCTGCGAGATGGCGCGTAAACCCAACCCTAACTTAGAGTGACGAATACGATAAGAGAGATAAACCGCACCCATTGCAATCACCATCATCCCATAGTAGAAGGGAATTTTGGCGGTGGCAGCTTCTTCAATCAATAAAGGGACGCTCATCCCATTGGCTCCTCCAACAAACTTCCAATTGTCAAGCACCAGACGAACAATTAGCACCAGAGCGACGGTGGAGATAATGAAGGAGGGCCCCCGTACTCGAAGAGTAATCAAGCCTACAAGGAAACCAAAAAGCATGGCGAACAGACCCGCAATTGGAGCTGTGAGAAAGACGGGAATGTCAGCATGGACGAGCAAGACACCCGCAAAGTAGCCACCAATCGCAAAGAAGACATTGTGTCCGAGCGAGATATACCCCGTATACCCCCCCATGATATTCCAGCTTGAAGCGAGTGCAGAGTGCATGAACATGATGATGAGCATGTTTAGATAGAAATTGAGACCAGCTCCGGTCAACATATGGATGATGGGGATGAGAGCCAAGCCAGCCAGTAACAACGCAACAGGCATAAAGTTACCCCGCCGATTGGGTGTGCTAAGGGTAATATCTGTTGGTGTAGCTTTGGGTTTGAGCGTTTCAGTAGACATGGGTTATCGCGCCTCAATCTTTTTGCCGAACAATCCCTGAGGACGAATCAGCAAGATGATGAACAGTGCAAGGTAGAAGGTGAGGGGTGACCATGTGGGTCCGAATTGGTCGGAGACAAAGGCGGCGATGACTGCTAATAACAACGCCCCGACAATTGCTCCCATCAAATTACCCATTCCCCCCAATACAATGAGGGAGAGCAAGAGCGCAATCCATTGCCAATGTTCAGCTGGAAAGAAACTGAACAAGAAGCTCATCAACGCTCCGGATGCGCCTGCAAGTGCCAAGCCAATCCCGAAGGCGATGGTCGAGACTCGGTCAACATTGACACCAACGGTTTTGGCGGCATCTCGATTTTGCATGGTCGCACGAATGGCATATCCTAGTCGTGTGTATTTCAGGACTGCCCACAAGCCTCCGATAAGCGCAAAGCTCGTGATACTCGCATAAAACTGGGCTTTTGGGATAAAGATGTCGCCGATGAAAATGGCTTCTGTTGCATAGGAAGGGCTGACTGCGCGGAATGTTCCGGTGAATAGAAAGGAGAGTATTCCCTCAGTCATTAATGCAATCGCAAAGGTGAATAACACAGTCATTTCAATGTAATTATGCCCACCGGAGCCTCTGGATAAGATGAGCCGATAGATAATCACACCAATTACAAACATCACAGGCATGACGATCACAATCGAGAGGATGGGGTCAATGGCAAAGTTTTCAAAGAGTAGCCAAGTCATGAAGGCGGCAACGATAATAAAAGCAGGATGGGCGAGATTGACAATCCGCATCACGCCGAAGACAAGCGTTAGGCCCGAGGCAAACAGCGCATATACCCCGCCGAGTACTAATCCTAGAATAGCTATCTGAATAATATCAATCATTAACGCGCTCCCTCCGTGAACCGAGATAGAGTTCTTGAATGCGCGGGTCATCCAAGATACTATCGGCAGGTCCTTCAAATGAATTTTGTCCTAAGTCAAGCACACAACCCCAATCCGCACATTCGAGTCCTTTGTGCGCGTTTTGTTCGACGATGAGGACGGTGATGCCACTGGATTGGAAGAGGTCAATAATGTCAAATACTTGGTCAACAATCTTGGGTGCAAGTCCTAACGACGGTTCATCCAACATAATCACGGAAGGGTGAAGTACGAGCGTACGTCCCATCACCAGCATTTGCCGTTGGCCGCCGGATAAGGTGCGGGCGAGATGTTTGCGTTTTTCTTCAAGCATGGGGAAGCGTTCATAAACACTGTGAATACGCTTCTCGACTTCGGCTTTGTTCTCAACAACATAGCCACCCATCTCCAAGTTTTCGTGGACGGTCATATCGGGGAAGAGACTTTTCTCTTGGGGGACGAAGCATATCCCTTTTTGAAGAATTTGGTCGGGGCGTAGATTATCGATACGCTTACCTTTGAAGATGACTTCTCCGCTTCGGGGTCGCAACATCCCAGAAATAGCTTTGAGCAAGGTGGATTTACCCGCACCATTGGGTCCGATGATGCACTGAACTTGTCCCTGCTTCGCGGTGAGATTAACGCCTTTCAAAATATCAGGTCCGTTGCCATAGCCAGCCACGACATTGTGAACTTCGAGGATATTGCTCATGGCTACACCACTCCTAGGTAGGCTTCAAGCACCTCTGAATTTTGTTGAACGTCTTCTGGAGACCCTTCGGCAAGGCGTTCGCCATATGCCATAACGACGACATGATCACTGATGTTCATCACAAGGTCCATATTATGCTCGACGATGAGGAAGGTGATACCCTCTGCATTGAGTTCCTTGATGTATTGCATGATGTCTTCCAGTAATGCCGGATTCACTCCGCCAGCCGGTTCATCCAGCATAACGAGTTTGGGCTTTGCCATTAAAACGGAGACAAAATCGAGGAGTTTGCGTTGCCCATAGGACAGGTCGCGTGTTTCGGAGTGGGCAAGAAGAGACAATCCCACGAATTCAAGCAATTCCATTGCACGCTTACGTTCATGCTCCAAAATACTGGGTTGGAATAAGCCTCGCCAATCCGATACAGGGGAGGCAACTGCCATATTCTCTAGTACCGTCATATTTTCCAGATTTCGACTGATTTGGAAGGTGCGGGAGATGCCGAGGTGGGTAATCTTATGAGGCGGAAGATGATGGATCGGTTTTCCATTGAACAGAATCCGACCTGAATCCGCTTTAATCACGCCACTAATCAAATTAAAAGCAGTGGTTTTGCCTGCACCGTTGGGTCCGATGAGGGCGGTAATCGAGCCTTCTTCAACATGGAAAGAGCAGTTGTTGACCGCTTTTACACCTCCAAAGGCTTTATTTAAGTGTTCGACTTGTAATAACATATTTTCGTCTCAAATTGAAAGTTTGCGTAGTGTAGGGGCTTACAGGTGTATGCCCCTACTGATGTGTAGAACTGGATATGACTAGCGAGTTACCATTCCGGTTTGGGATGGATCATATCGAATGTGCCTTCAAATTCGCCGACGGGGTAGATGAGGTTCAACTCACCACCTTGCCATTGCAACATGAGGAAGGCACGGTCAACCGGCAAGCCTTTTTCGTTCCAGTGGAATTCACCCAAAATCGTGCTGACAGGCTCGTCTGCGGTACGGGATGCTAGCCACTCACGGATTTCGGCATTGTCCGTTGTGCCTGTCGCATGAACAGCTTGGGTCATACCCATGCAAAGCGAGAAGGGGATTGCCACATCTTCGTCTGCGGCTACACCATAGACTTCTTCATAGAGTGCGAGGAAATCGCTGTTGCTATAGGGTTGGTCAACGAGTGTACCTTCAAAGTCTGCGAGAGGATGCCATGAGGAATGCACAATAACGCCTTCGGTTGCGTCACCGACCGAGTCGAAGTATTCGGTTTGTGTCCCTTGACTGAAGTATGCGACAGACGGTTGATAGCCAACTGTTTGCAGAGCTTGAGTTAGATTGATGACTTCTTCAGGAGAAGCGGTCAGACCAAGCAACATATCCGCACCACTGCGATTGATACGATTTGCCAAGCCAAGCCAGTCGTTAAAGCCTTCACCGGGCCACGCTTCTTCCATGACCAATTCGATACCCGCATCGGCAAGTAGACCGGGAGATAAGTCAGTGATGACAGAGCCATCGGGACCGACCACTTCATTCCCAATCAAGCCATCAGCAATGGCGTTGGCGAAGAAATCATCTGCATGGACAACAGCGGCGGTTGCTGGGAAGTTGTCTGCGTCCATACCAATGAGGTCTTCAATTGCACGAATTGGACCTAAGCCAACAAATTCGCCTGCATTTTGTTGGAAGTAGAACATATTCTCGAAGCCTTGCTCATAAATGCGAAGTGCGCCCCCTGCTGGAATAGGTAGCACCATGTCGTTTTGCTCGGCGATAGCACTGGTGGGGAAGGTCAGACGGCTGGAGAAAGTTCCGAACATCAGGTCTACATTATCTTCGTTGATAAGACGCTCGTATTGAGAAATCGCTTGTTCCACATCCGAGCGATTGTCTTGAATGAGAATTTCAACTGGACGACCTAGTAGACCGCCTTGGTCATTGATTTGTTGCACACAAAGTTCATAGCCTTCTGCGTGCTTTGAACCTGCAATGGAGAAGGTTCCGGTGAGTGGCAAGGATGCGCCAATGCGAATGGGTTCGCCTTCTTGTGCCAATACGGTGACTGCACCCAAAGGAATGCTAATCACGAGGACGAGGAATAAACGTTTGAGTAAGTTCATGAATTGCCTCCAAAAGTTAGTAAACATTCATTAATTTGCTTCTCAGCTTGCTGATTTGATACTATCGCACCTCCTTGATTTAGCCCAATCGATTAAAGGTCAATAATTTCATCTCGGTCATTTCTTCAATTGCATATCGCAACCCTTCCCGACCAAAGCCGGAACTCTTCACGCCACCATAGGGCATGTGGTCGATACGAAAGGTCGAAATATCATTGACCATGATTCCGCCGACTTCGAGTTCATCAAAGGCGATATTGACCAATTCCATATTGTTTGTAAACAAACCCGCTTGCAAACCAAAACTGCTGTCATCAACGGCGCGGATTGCGTCATTGACATCGCTATAACGAAAGAGGCTCATCAATGGACCAAAGACTTCCATGCAAGCGACTTTCATATCCTCATCAATGTCTTCGAGGATGGTGGGATGCCACAAATTGCCATCGCGTTGGTTTCCAGTGAGGACAGTTCCGCCCTGTGCCACCGCTTCATCAATCCATTCCGCAAGACGGTCTGCCGCTTCCATATCAATTACAGGACCTACATCTGTCTCCTCATCGAGCGGATTACCGACTTTGAGTGCTTCAACCTTCGGAATAAGCAAGGAGACAAATTCATCGTAGCGACTTTCATGCACATAGACCCGTTGCACACTGATGCAGGATTGTCCTGAATAGCTGAAGGCTCCCCAGGCAACTCGCGTGGAAGCGAATTCAATATCGGCATCCTCATGGATAATTGTGCCGGCGTTCCCACCCAATTCGAGCGCGACAGGTTTCTTGCCTGCTTGCGATTTCAACATCCAACCGACTGCCGGACTGCCTGTGAAGGAGAGCTTTTTGATGCGATCATCTTCGACAAAGGGTTTGGCATCGGATGTTTTGGTGGGGACAACTTGTATCCCACCGTCCGTCCAACCGGCTTCTAGCACGACTTCGGCGAGTAATAAGGAACTGATGGGGGTCTGAGAAGCTGGGCGGATGATAATTGGATTGCCAGCCGCAATCGCTGGTGCGACCTTATGTGCGACCAAGTTCAAGGGATAATTAAAGGGCGTAATCCCGATCACAGGTCCGCGTGGTACACGTCGAATATGGGCAACTCGATCTTCATTGCCGGGTAACCAATCGAGTGGCACGATCTCGCCATAGATTCGTCGGGCTTCTTCCGCAGCGACCTTGAAGGTAAAGACCGCACGGCCAACTTCGGCTCTAGCAGATTGAATGGGTTTGCCTGCTTCAAAAGCGATAGCACGCGCGAACTTCTCCCGATTGGCTTTAATGCCAGCGCTGATTTTTTCGAGAACTTCACTACGTTTCCACGAGGGTAGTTTCCGCGTGATTTGGAAGGCTTCATGCGCCGTTTGTATGGCTTTTTCGACGAGATTGGGTCCCGCCAGATGGACAACAGCGATAAGGGTACTGTCATAGGGACTACGGACTTCAATTGGATTGTCCGTTGTCAGCCATTCATCATTAATCAGCACACCAAAGGAACCAAATTCTGCGCCCGTTGCATCGGTGGCTCTAGTATGTACATCACTAGAACGTAATCGTTCAACCATAATCTGCTCGCTTAATCTAGCCCACTGAGGGGATCGGTTATCAAATTGGCTAAGTTCGCTAAAAATTGTGCGCCTCTTGTCCCATCAATTGCCCGATGGTCACAGGACAAGCTAAGGGTCATCATGGGACGAATCACAGCTTCACCATTCACTGGAACAATGCGCTCATTGATTTTGCCCACAGCAAGTATCGCCGCTTGGGGTGGATTGACGATGGCACTAAATTCATCAGTACCAAACATGCCTAGATTGCTAATCGTGAATGTTCCGCCTTGTAAATCCATCGGTTTGAGTTTGCCACTTTGGGCGCGCTTGACAATCTCTTGGCGACGCTCCGCAATTGCCATGACACCCAGCTTGTCTGCATCATGAATCACCGGAACCAGCAAGCCTTCATCCACTGCCACCGCCAGCCCCACATTAATCTGCTCATTGAATACCACGCTCGCGCCATTCCACTGTCCGTTGGCAAAGGGATGATTTTTTAATGCTAAAGCGACTATCTTGACGAGCAAATCGGTAAACGTGATTCTAATTTCACTGCGACTTAATAAGCTCTTGCGCCAGTCACTCAAGCGTTGAGTATCGACATCACGTTTGAGATAAAAATGCGGGATGGTCTGCCAGCTTTCGGTGAGGCGTTCCGACATGCGTCGCCACATCGTCCCCGTTTGGATGTCTGCTTCGGTGGTTAGGGTGGTACTGTCGGTCATGATCGGCTGATAACTCAGGACGTTTTCTGCAATGATAGCACCGTTTGGGCCTGTGCCTTGGATAAGTGTAAGATCGATGTTTTGTTCTTGTGCCAATCGACGGGCTTTGGGTGAGGCAAGGATTTTGCCAACCGGAACCGCCTGTTGTTGTACATAGGCTTCCACATCTGCACGTCCAATTCGTTTGCCATTCGCGGGAATGCGATTAATGTCAATTCCATGTTCTTTGGCAATTCGCATCGCAACCGGAGTCGCCGTTTTATTATTGGCATTTGTGTCTGTGGGGGATGCTTCAATGGTCGGTACTTGCGCTTCGACAGGTGCTTCCTTCGCTGGAATCGCTTCACCATCGCCAATAATCAGGGCAATCACTGAACCCACAGGCACGTCATCGCCAGCTTGTGCGGTGATGTTCGCAAGTATCCCACTAGCCGTCGCTTCTACCTCAACTGTGGCTTTGTCCGTCTCGATTTCCATCAAGATGTCGCCTTTTTCTACCGAATCACCTTCTTGCTTGAGCCAAGCGAGTAACCGTCCGGTATCTTGTGACATGCCGAGTGCAGGCATAATGACATCTGTTGGCACAGAAATGTCCTTCCCTAATTTCCATTTCTCGATACATCACCCACTGGCATGGGACGACCTTGTGGATTGATGCGTGGGTTATTCCAATTCGATTCCGTATCCCGCACGGCAATCAAAGGACCTGTTGCGGCGTAATATTTCACACCGGTCACGAGCAATTCTTCAGCCGGGAAACGAGAAATCACTTCGCAACCATCCGCAGTGACAACGAGTTCTTCTTCAATGCGTGCCGCCGACCAACCATCCGACGCGGGCCAGAAGGTCTCTAAAGCAAAGACCATGCCTTCCTGAATGACTTCAGGATGGTCAAACGATACCATACGACTGAACACGGGTTTCTCCCAGATTGCCAGACCCAAACCATGCCCATATTGCAAGGCAAACGCCGCTTCTTCATTAGGGAAGCCAAATTCTTCCGCTTTGGGCCAAATGCTCACAACATCCGCCGTTGTCACACCGGGCTTGATAAGACTAATCGCTTGGTCGAGGTAATCCCGACAGCGTTTATAAGCATCCACCTGAGCATGAGACGCACTCCCCACAACAAAGGTGCGATAATAACAGGTGCGATAGCCCATGTAGCTCTGCAAAATATCAAAATAAGCCGGATCACCCGGACGTAACATGCGGTCACTAAAGACATGTGGATGCGGACTACAGCGTTCACCCGAAATGGCATTCACGCCCTCGACATATTCACTACCGAGTTCATAAAGCAGTTTGCTGACAAGCGCCACAGCATCACTTTCACGGAAGCCCGGAACCATCGCCCGATAAAGCGCATCATACGCCGCATCAACCATCGCCGCCGCCGTCGTGAGCAGAGTAATTTCATCCTGTGTCTTAATCATGCGGGCGTTTTGCATCATCTGTTGTCCGTCGATGATAGTCACGCCGAGTTTTTGGAGTTCAAATAAGATGGGCAATTCCACAATGTCAATGGCTACGGGGTCATTTTGTACGTCATGTTGGACCATTTCATCATAAATTTTCTTGGCAACAGCTGCCGCACGTCCGGTTTCTGGCGCGATGGCACCACGCAAGAGGGTTGGGTCAGGACGAGAGCGTTCTTCGCCACCCATCCACGGGGCATACAGCGCATGATGCTTCGCCGCCGAGCCAAAATCCCACAAAATCGGTTCAGCATGTTGTGGCAACAAGGTAAAACGGGACATCTTATCCTGCGCCCAAGTGCCAATATGCGTCGCTGTGATATAGCGGATATTGGTCATATCAAAACATAACAAGGACCCCGCCTCTGATTCGGCGAGATGCGCTTTGATACGATTCAGGCGTGCGGTTCGCAGGCGGTCAAAATCGACTCGTTGTTCCCAATCGACTCCCATGACCCCATGTGTTTGTGTTGGTTTTGGCATGTTTCCCTCAATGCTATACGCGATTACATAGTTGTTTTGCAAGTGTTATGACTTTATCGACTGTGGGAACGGTCACATCTTCTAAGGGCGGTGAGAAGGGTATGGGAACATTCATCGCACCCATTCGCTTGACTGGCGCATCCAAATAATAAAATGCGCCTTCCGCGATGATGGACGCAATCTCAGCCGTGACCCCATATTGCTCATAGCCCTCATCAATGACAATTGCCCGGCTGGTTTTCTTTGCTGAATTAATAATTGTGTCTTTATCTAAGGGGAGGGTGGTACGAGGGTCAACCACTTCAGCAGAGATACCCATGTCTGCCAGTTGCTCAGCCGATTCCAGTGCAACATCCACCATGCTACTCAATCCCACCAGCGTAATATCCATTCCTTCGCGCTTAATATCCGCCACACCAAAGGGAATGGTGTACTCTTTATCGGGTACAAGCCCTTTGTTGGGGAAGCTGAGTTTATCCTCAAATATCACCACCGGGTTATTATCCCGAATTGCCGATTTCATCAGTCCTTTCAGGTCATAAGGTGTGGATGGCACAGCGACCTTTAAGCCCGGAACATGACTTAACCATGCATGCAGGCTCTGGCTATGTTGAGCCGCGCTTCGTCGGGTTGCCCCTAATGTCGTCCGCAAGACCATCGGCACACTCAATTTTCCGCCGGACATATAATGAATCTTCGCTGCCTGATTGACCATCTGATCCATAGTCAGTGTGATAAAATCGCCAAACATAATATCAACCACTGGACGCATCCCAGTCATCGCCGCGCCCACACAGATTCCAGTGATTCCAGCTTCGGAGATGGGGGAGTCAATTACGCGCTCCGTGCCAAATTCCTCGACCAAGCCCGCCAAAACACGGAAGGGCGTGCCTGTTTCAGCGACATCTTCTCCGATGATAAAGACTCGGTCATCCCGACGCATCTCTTCGGCAAGGGCTTCATTTGTCGCTTGTGAAAAGCTAATCTCTCGTATGGCAGTTTTAGTCGGCGTAGACATGCAAATCCACCTCATCGACTGCTGGATAGGGAGCATTCAGGGCAAAATTCACCGCATCAGTGGCGGACTGTTCTACATTTTGATGAATGCTGTCTAATAAGCCTTCGTCAGCAAAATCTTGAGTGATGAGCCACTCGCCAAAGTTGGTAATGGGGTCACGGTTCGTCTTCCAATCTTGTTCTTCCGCTTTAGGGCGATAATATTCGCGGTTGATGTCACCGACATGATGTCCATAATAGCGGTAGGTGTGGCAGAGTAAAAATGCAGGTCCATCACCCGCTCTGGCTCTTGCTACCAAATCTTTGGCTGCGAGATAGACTTCTCGCACATCCTGACCATCCACTTCGATAGAATGAATCCCAAAGGCTTTGGCGCGGTCTGTTAGCTCTCCGGCTGTGGTCTCGCTGAAGTGCGTGTACTCGTTGTACATATTGTTTTCACAGACATAAATCACAGGGTATTTCCAGAGTTGTGCCATATTCATGACTTCGTAGATGAGTCCCTGTCCCATCGCACCTTCACCGAAGAAGCAAACAGCCACTTGGTCTGTGCCACGCATTTTTGCAGACATCGCTGCGCCTGTAGCTATTCCTGCACTCCCACCGACAATCGCATTTGCACCTAGATTGCCTTTTTCTTGGTCAGCAATATGCATCGAGCCACCTTTACCCCGACAATATCCCGCTTCTTTGCCCAACAATTCGCTGAACATTGGCTTAAACTCTGCACCTTTGGCGAGGCAATGCCCATGTCCACGATGGGTACTGGTGATGTAATCATCAGTCCGTAGGGCTTCACAGACACCCACCGCTACCGCTTCTTGACCACTATACATATGGGTTAAGCCCGGCATCTTGGCAGAGAGATAGAGTTGATTGGCGTTTTCCTCGAAGATACGGATTTTGACCATCTGCTCGTACATCTGAATCCAGTGTTCGCGGTCAACAGATGATGCTTCGGGGATGGGTTTGAGTTTAGGCGATGTCATTGGCAACCGCCTTGGTGATTATCGGTTGGGTAATGATTTGAGAGGAACCCTCAATAATAAGGGAAAAGTCCATAAATTATCCAAAAAATTCTAAACAAAAGCATCTGTGGTATGACCACAGTATATCGAAAACCCTACTATTTTGTCAATATTGTGAAGATAACGCAAAATAATCGACCGAATCCATCCTGTGGTATGATGTCTTGGTATTTCTTAAACGCGTGTTTGCGTAAGATGAATATCCTAATACATAATACATATACCCAATGCATCAAACACGGCATTCTCAATCGTGTTCCGTACAAAAGCCGGGTTTTACATTCGTCAATATTGTGGAATGTAGCAGTCAATCTTTGTAATAACGTTAACTGACTTTAGCAAACAACCAAATCTAAATGGTTATTGATGTTGAGAATTAGCTATTGATAATGTGAACGACTTAAATAAGCAAATTTTCAAGAAACAGATTCCCCGAGGTAATAATTATTTACAGAAGATAAATTAAATCAAAATTGCATAGAGTCTCCATATTTTCTCCAGATTTGTTTGTCACGATGAATATATCGTCATTACAGCACAGACAAGGAGATAAACATGCGAAAACAACATGTAATGATTGGACTTTGTATCAGCGTGGTACTGGTGTTTGCACTGAGTTTTGGAATCTCATCTGAAACAGCAACCGTCTCAGCGCAACAGGAAACCGCCACGATTGAGCGTCAAAATCTCTTTAATCGTATTGAGACCTCTGGCACCATTGCGCCAGAACGCACCATCAATCTGACATTTGGCATCAACGGCACGGTTGCCGATGTCATGGTCGAAGTCGGTGACACAGTATCTATAGGTGATGTTCTTGCTCAATTAGATACAACAGACATTGATTTCCAAATTGCCTTAAATGAGCAAACGGTCTTAACAAGAGAAATCAGCCTCGCAGATTTAACTGACGAGCCAACTGAAGCCGAGATTGCACAAGCACAATCGAGCCTCGCCTCCGCGATGTCGCAGCTCACACAAGCACAAATCTCACTCAATAATGCGGTAAATAATCAAACCATCAATTGCTCTAATTTGGATGATGCCAATGATGCGCTTGATGATGCCACAGAAGCTTATGATGATTACGTGATAGAAGGCTACGAATGGGATGCTGACTTCATGCCCAATCCCGATTCAACACAGGGACAAGCTCTTGAGCAAGCCCAAAGTCAATACAATGTGGCACTCGCACAATGCAATAACACTCCGCCAATCGCCCAATTTGAAGCTCAAGTGACTGCCGCCCAAGCCAGTGTCGATTTGGCACAAGCAACGTTGGCTTCCTTATTGGATGGACCCAATGAAAATCAAATTGCTACGTCGCAAGCCCAACTTGAACAAGCCCAACTTCAACTCGTCGATACGCAAAATATGCTGGATGACGCAGTGATTATCGCCCCCTTTGATGGTGTCGTCTCCAAAATCAACATCGTGACCGACCAGATGGTCAACACCAGCACCCTTGCCATCACCCTATTGGATGTACAGACCCTCCATATTGATGTGGTCGTTGATGAATTGGATATTACACAGATACAACTCGAACAACCTGCGACTATCCAGCCTGAAGCCCTCGATGGCACAACGATTAATGGCACAGTGACACAAATTGCCCCAGCAGGAACCAACAACAACGGCATTGTCACCTATGATGTCCGCATTGATCTCGACTCTAACGTGAGCTTGCCCATCTATGTCGGCATGACTACGGATGTGGAAATCATTATTGGGCAACAAGACAATGTGCTTGTCATCCCCACAGAAGCAATTCAACGTGAGGGTACGCAAGAATTTGTTGAAATCCTGAATTCGGATGGCTCCAGCACCCAAATTTTCATCGACACTGGTTTGACTATTGATGGTGTTACCATCATCAACGGAGACATTGCTGATGGGATGAATGTATTGATACCCAATCGTACCGCATCTAATGGTGGCGGTGGTTTACCCTTTCCGGGAGGTAATTAGTCATGATTGCTACTGCCTCAGCGAAAATACTACCTGACGATAAAACTCAAACCATCATTCCAGAACCTGTTATCGAGACGAGTGACCTTCGTAAAACCTATACCATGGGCGAGATCGAAGTCCATGCCTTGCAGGGGGTCTCTATCGAAATCAATAAAGGAGAGTTCGTCGCCATTGTCGGACCATCAGGCAGTGGGAAAAGTACGCTCATGGCAATCCTTGGTGCCCTCGATAAACCAACAAGCGGGAGCTATAAAATAGAAGGTGTCGAAATCGGACGCATGAGTGAAGACAGTCTATCAGATATTCGTAACTATCGCATTGGATTTGTTTTCCAAAAGTTTAATTTGCTCGCACGCAGTTCTGCGTTGAACAATGTTGCCATGCCCTTGATTTATGCTGGAGCTTCCAAAAAAGAACGCAAAGCACGGGCGCAACATGCCCTTGAATTGGTCGATTTGGCAGACCGTATGGATCATCAACCCAATGAACTTTCGGGTGGGCAACAACAACGGGTCGCCATTGCGCGTGCGTTGGTCAATAACCCCGCCATCATCTTAGCCGATGAACCCACAGGCAATCTGGACTCCAAAACCAGTGAAGAAATCATGGCACTCTTCCATCGTCTCCATCAAGATGAAGGTATCACGCTGATTACTGTCACCCATTCACCTGAAGTCGCTGACCAAGCCCAACGGGTCATCACCATGCGCGATGGAACCGTTGTAAACGAAGGAGATGAGCATGTTGACTGAATTACGCGACCGTCCCATCCGCTACTACACCCGTCACCTTGTCGTCTTACTCTCCGCTGTGGTCATGTTATTTGCCTTTGCCATCTTAACACCTTGGCAAAGTATCAACCCAGCGCAGTTAGTAGGGGCTACACAAGCTGTATCGGGTGGAACATCAGGGGATAGTGAACAAGGTTTTCAAATGCCCAATGGGTTTGATCTATCCAATCTTCCCGAAGGATTCCAACCACCAGCAGGCTTTGACCCCACCAATCTACCCGATGGCTTTCAATTGTCAGGTGGTTTCGATCCTGCAAACTTACCTGATGGTTTTGAACCACCAGCAGGCTTCCCTTTTGCACAAGGTAACATCTCTGCCCCAACAGGTGACTTGGCAAGTCAATTTGGAGGCACAAATCCGTTACAGGCACTCGTTCCAATTGCCGCACTTTTGAGTTTGGGCTTTGCTATGCTAAGCGCGATTCGACCAAATGTAGATCGCTGGTCACGCGGGTTGACCTTCATAGCAGGGCTAGCCAGTTTAGCCTCTTTTATCCCGACTTTTGCGCTTAACTCACTGGTTCCCATTGACCTGCTTGCCAGTGTGAATATTGGCTTCTGGTTAGCTATTGTGGGCAGTCTTGGCTTAATCATACAGGTCGTTATTCCACAGATGCGCCTCGATGATGTTGATGAAACCGATGTACGCGAAATCGTACCAGACGACAATTTAGGACGTGGTGGTTTGAGCATTCCTCAAAACATCAGTATTGCTGTGGATGCTCTCATGGCAAATAAACTGCGCTCCGGCTTGACCATGCTGGGCATTATCATTGGGGTAGGTTCCGTTGTCTCTCTCATTTCCATTGGTCAAGGCGCAACAGTTGCGGTAACCAGCGAGATTGAAGGCACAGGCTTAAATCAAGTTACAGTACTATCAGGAAGTAATACAGGCAATGGCGGTCCTCCCGGCATCAACCTAAGCAATGCCCAAACCATCACCTATGATGACGCACTTGCACTTGAAGAGCAACTCGACGATGTGACGGCTGTCCTACCACAATACAGCACTACTTTACGCATCCGTTCAGATCAAGACAACATCCAAGCTAGTGTACTCGGTACAGTAGAAGACTATGCTCTTGCTAGTGATATTGCCCTCGATATCGGACGCTACTTTTCAGAGAGTGAATATGACAACAATGCACGAGTTGCAATCCTCGGACAAAATGCCGCACAAGACTTGTTTGGAGGATTGAATCCATTAGATCGCGCAATCCGCATTGATGGCACACGCTTTGAGGTTATCGGAGTCTTAGAAGAACAAGACGGCGGCTTTGGCACGAACCCCAATGACCAAATCTACATCCCCCTCACGACAGGCTATCGCAATCTGTTTGATACACGAGTCGTCGCTAGCAATGATAACTATGTCTCATCTATCACAGTAGTCGCTATGAACTCTGACGCAGTACCGGGTGTCGAGCAACATATCGAAACCATCTTACGTAGTGAGCATCGCCTCGAACTTGACGAAGACAATGATTTCAGCGTCCAGAATCAACAAACGCTACTGGATACCGCTAGTACCATTACTGGTATCTTGACCGTCCTACTCGGTGCAATTTCAAGTATCTCTTTGCTCGTTGGTGGCATTGGCATCATGAATATCATGCTGGTCTCTGTCAAAGAACGCACCAAGGAAATCGGTTTACGCAAAGCCATTGGCGCACGACGCGGGCAAATCCTCCAGCAATTCCTCATCGAAACCATTGTCCTGAGTGTTTTGGGTGGGGTAATCGGAGTCTCAATGGGTGTTGGTATCTCATGGATTGTAAATGCCAGTGGAATCTTTACCACAGTCATCTCTATTGACTCCATCTTGCTCGGTCTCGTCTTCTCAGCATTGGTCGGATGCTTCTTCGGAATATATCCCGCCAACCAAGCCGCCAGCTTACAGCCAATCGAAGCACTACGCTACGAATAACAACACTCAAAACAAAGGAGTACAATCATGAAACACAAACAACGCTTAACCCTACTCATCGGTACCATCGCCCTCCTCGCAGTGAGCATGATGGGCTTCACCAGCGCACAAGATGACATCGAAACCCTATCCATTGCCTTCATCGGCTCTAACGAAGGACAAAGTGGTGAATTCGACCAGCTTCGCTATCAAGCCGCCATCCTCGCCACCGAAGACATTAACACCAATGATGACGAGGGAATCATCAGCGCCGATGAAATGACTTATCAGTTAGAAGTCATCTATTATCCCGCCAATACCCAAGATGAAGTCATCGAAGCCTATGAAGACGCACTGGCAGATGATGTCATTGCAATCTTAGGTCCGCACGATGATGACCTAGCCCGTGCCAACACCGATGCAGGCACACCCGATGTTCCTGTCTTACTTGGCGCACCCGACTCACTTGATGCCGCCAACGTCTATCCGCTTGTACAAGGTTACGACACATGGGGAACAACCGCCGCCAACTATCTCGTGAATGAACGTAAATTCACCAATATAGCAGTCATAGCTGTCGATACCACGACCGCATCTTTCGGGACAGATGCCTTTGTTGAGGCGATAGATGAAGACCTACTCGTTGCCAATATCGTCATCGAAGCAGACGAAACCGATCTCAGTTCAGAAGCCCGTAGCATTCGTGAATCTAATGCAACTGCACTATTCGTCTGGGTCTTGGATAGCCAAATGGTCAATTTGCAAGATGCTTTGGATGCTATCGGTTGGGATGGAACGATCTTCTATACTGGACTACAACGCGACACAGCGACCAATCTCACGCTAGAAGCCAGTGAGTCAATCTATGGTTTAGCCAATTGGTCACCCGTTGCCTACGATAGTGCCAGCCAAGTGTTTGTTGCCGATTATGAGGCAATGTGGGATGAAGCCCCCCTCCCATCATCTGCTGTCTACTATGATGCTGTTTGGCTCTTGGCAGATGCAGTTTCAGATGAAGGCGATAGTGTAACAGGTATCATCAATCAGTTGAACACAAATGATATGAATGGGCTCTTGGGCAACTACCGCAACGGTCAGAGCGATAGCTTGCTCGTCTTGCAAATGCTCAATGGGACACTCGTCGAAGCCGGACGTTATGACGACACTGCTTGTATCACTTGCCTCGATATTTGGTTGGTCGATTCATCTGATGTCGATGCAATCGATACCCAAGTTATCACTTTGGGCTTAATCACGACACTTGACGGTCCAATGGAAGCCAAGGGTGAAGCTATCGAACAAGCGGTGCGCCTTGCCATTCGTGAAGTCAATGATGCCAATGGTGTCATCGGCACGAACAATGTTCGCTATACTTTCGCACTGCGGACTTACTCTGCGATGACATCTGATGACATAGATTTTATCATCCATCAAGCAGTTGAAGACGGTGTGGATATTCTGCTGGGTCCCGATTCCAATGCGCAAATCCTACAAAACCTTTTTGATGCAGAAAATGCCGATTTAGTCCAGTTGGTCTCCGCCAGCAGTTCCCTCATCACAGACACTGGCTCATCGGAAGCGGTTTTGCAATTACTCCCCAATGATGACGCCTTAGCGATTGCTAGCGCGACCTATCTATTAGATGTCATCGAAGCAGAACACGTGGCTACAGTAGCCGTCCGTACGGACTATGGCTTAGACACTGCTGAAACCTTTGTTGATGCAATTGAGCAGGATGAGGAAGCACGGGTTGTTACCCGCCTTGAACATGATGTCGATGAATCGGACTTTACCCAACTTGCTAGCGACATTCAATCAGCTAATGTTTCTGTTGTAGCGGTTTGGTCGACTCAGCCAGCAACCCAATCTCTCCTAACTGCGCTAGACGAAATCGGTTGGCAGGGCATGATGGTCTATGGTTACTTAACACCCGATATGACCATGAATGTTGTTGTACCAGAGGACATGGACCTCGTTGGCGCAGTGAACTGGTGGCATGGTGCAGAAGATTGGGCAAGCCAAGATTTTGTCGTACGATTTACAGATCGTTATCGCGACCAACCCACTCCAGAAAGTGTCGCCTACTATGATGCTGTCCACCTGATTGCCAGTGTGCTGGACGATGGCAATGCCGACTCACTCGAATCCAATATACTAGGCGTGGAGAACTTCATCGGTGTACAAGGAGAATATACACCAGCCGTTTTTGCCAATGGCGAACTGTCCCGCGCGGTACAATTGGTGCAAGTGCAAGATGAAGGTATGATAGAACTTGCTCGCTTCAAAGATGGATTCTGCCTTGCCGGATGTGAGTAGATAATCAATTTGTTGGGGGTGCAAATCGCATCCCCTTTTTGAGGAAAAAGATGCAAGAGCATGTCTTAGTTGTGGATGATGATAAAGAAATTGTACGTGTTGTCCGCGCCTATTTGGAACAAGCAGGCTATCAAGTGTCCGTCGCTTATGATGGAGAGCATGCTCTCCATATCTTAAAGCGGGAACGTCCGCCCTTGGTCATCCTTGATTTGATGCTTCCAGACCGTGATGGACTCGATATTACCCGCACGATTCGGAGTGATGCCTTCCTCGCTAACACCTATATCATCATGCTGACTGCACGAGTCGAAGATATGGATCGAGTGGTCGGCTTAGAAATGGGTGCGGATGACTATATCACCAAGCCCTTTAATCCCCGTGAGGTCGTGGCTCGTGTTCGTTCTGGTTTTCGGCGCAAAACACTTGATAGTGAACACACCAAAGAAAAAATCCTCAGCTATCAACAATTGCGAATTGATACCGTCAAACGCCATGTAACGATTAACGACGACTCGGTTGAACTGACTCCGACTGAGTATGACTTATTGGTCAAACTGATGGAACGTCCGGGGATTCCTTTCCGTCGGGAAGATTTGCTTCAAAATCGGGAATCTGTCGGCTATGAGAGTTTAGAACGCACCCTCGATAGTCATATCCGCAACTTACGTAAAAAGCTTGAAAACGATCCCTCCAAACCAGAATATATTCAAACCGTCTATGGCATCGGCTATCGGCTAGGAGAACCCTGATGAATCGTCTCTGGGTGCGCTTGAGCTTGGTCTTTGTCACCGTCATTATTGTTGGCGTGGTTCTGTTAAATATCACTACGTTTGCGTTGGTACGGGATCAAAGTGTTGTTCCCTTCATCCGAAGTCAATTATCAGTCCCGGATGGTTTTGTTGCTCAACTCGGCAATTTCTATGGACGGCGAGATTCATGGCGGGGCATAGGCTTGTTGATGGCAGGGATGAACGGTCTGTTACCACAAGTCGGAGACAATACGGCGATCTTTATGCTCCTTGCCGATGCAGAAGGCAGCATAATCTTTGATCCCAGTTCTGAATCAGTCGGAACCCCCCTCAGTTCACAAGAACGGGCTGAGGCAGAGGCGATTGTCGTGGATGGGGAAGTTGTAGGGTATATCACACTCCGATTCCAAGAGGTTCCTATTCGCCTCGAGAATCTTCCACCCATTTCGATTAATGGTCTTACACAATTGTTGTTGGTAGCAATCACCATTGTGGGTCTTTTAAGTATTTTGATAGGCATCATCGCCAGTCGTTGGCTCACTCAACCCCTCAACGAACTGCAACAAGCGGTCCAACATTTTGGGAAAGATAATTTGACGCAACGTGTAACAATTAAGGGAACTACCGAAGTACAAGCGGTTGCCAATGCCTTCAATCAAGTGGCTGATGAACTCGAACTTGCCGATACTCAACAACGCAACCTACTCGCAGATATTGCCCACGAACTCCGAACCCCCCTGTCCGTCCTCCGGGCTAACTTGCAAGCCATGCTGGATGGTATCTATACCCTATCATTAGAAGAGGTAGAAACACTTCGACACCAGACAGATATTTTGCAAAAACTTGTCGAAGACCTGCATCAATTGGCACAAGCCGAGGCACATCAGCTTGTATTAAATTTCGAGACGTTCGATTTGAATGAGATGATACAGACAATCCTGAAGCAGTTTCGTGGGTTATTGGAACAAAAGCATATTCAACTTGTGTCCCATTTGCCAGAATCGTCCGTGATGATTGAAGGTGATTCCGTTCGTCTGACTCAAGTCATCCATAATCTGGTACAGAATGCCTTCCACTATACGCCAGAGAACGGCACGATTACCGTCATGTTGAAAGCCGAGGAGGAAGAAGCCATCTTGACAATCGAAGACAACGGTATCGGCATTCCTTATGATGAGCTAGAAACCATCTTTGAACGATTTTATCGGACGGATAAATCTCGAACACGCTCAACAGGTGGAGTCGGCTTGGGTTTGGCGATTGCGAAAGCCTTTGTCAATCTGCACGGGGGAGAAATACGGGCGATGAAGCGCGCCAATCAACAACTAGGGACAACTTTTGAAGTGCGCTTGTCCCAAATTCGCCTACAAGATGTTTAATCGACATTGTTGTAAAGTCGTCGCATATTTTCGAGATGAACATTCAGTACCGAGAGGTAGACTAGCAGGGCAAAATCCTCGATATTTTTTGCATCATCGACGCAAGCAACAAGTAGCAATTTGCTTTTTCTCAAAGTCGTGGGTACGACCAACAGCTCCCCAGAGTCCTGATTGCAGACAAGTTTCCAAGTTGTCCGGTTGCTTGTCGACCAACCTTTGGAAGTGTTGATCACAGTCAACGCAAAGAATTGAACAATATCATTGAAAACTCCCATAGGTGAGTGTGAGTTCGAAAGCGTGAGCGGTTTATGCAACGCTTCTCTTCATCCTAGTCGGTGCAACGATTTCTGGCTGGCTTCGGCATCCCTCAACTGCTTCTTCAATCCCCTAAACATCTCAGGTGTAGCGATACTAGATAAGGATCAGGTCGGAGCTTGTCGGTCATTAATTCGACATATGTCAAGATGCCGAGAAAGCTCTTTCTTGTACAATAGTCTTGTGAACATGAATCATGGTTAAGTGAATATTGACCTCCGAAGCTATGTACACCGGAAATACGTAGAGCTACTGGGTTATACAAGGCCTTGAACAGGGTGTGTCATGATGCACCCGCGTATCGTAACAATCTATTGACGCAAAACACTGAAGCATGATTTGTGTCATAACTTAATTGAGGAATGGTTGTAAATGGAAGCTTCGCATATTTTGGTGGTAGATGATGAAGAGTCGATTCGCTCTGCCTTGCAAACCTTTCTTGGACGCGCAGGATTTCGTGTGGAATGTGCATCAAGTGGAGACGACGCGCTTGCATTCATTCAACAAACTGAACCGGACTTGATCCTGCTGGATGTGGTGTTGGATGAAGACAATCCGAATGCGATGAGCGGCTTGGATGTGTGTCGGCAGGTGCGCGCACGCGATCGCTTTATCCCCATCATTATGCTAACCAGCTATCCCGAATGGCAAGTGGAGAGCTTAGGACAGGGAGCGATTGCGTTTATCACCAAGCCGTGGGACAACAACGCGCTAGCGAATCAAATCCGCACGACCCTGAACGCGGTGCAACATATCCGCCGAGAGGTGATTGATAATCAGCATCCCAGCAATCAACTGTCTATCCCGCCCTTTGAGATTGACCTTGAGCATTTCCGGGTCAGTCGTGAGGGACAAGCCATTGACCTGACTCCGATAGAGTTTGCTTTGCTGGCATTTTTGGCACGGCATCCCAACCGACAATGGACACGCGAAGCCATCCTCGAACATGTCTGGGATACGACTTGGGACGGCTATCCGCGCACGGTGGACAGGCATGTGGCGGCGTTACGCAAGAAGCTCAAATTGCAACGGGATGAACTCATCGAGACGGTGCATGGGGTAGGCTATCGGCTGGTGACATCATGACGAGGTGGTTGTTCCGCTTTATATTAATTGCCTCCTTTGCCTTGTGGATATTCGTCGGCGGGGTGCTGATTGAGCAAGCGGAAATTTCCGGTATGCCCTTCATTTCGGTCTCGGTTGAATCGTGGACGGTGGTGTTATGGCTGGTCGTGGGTGGGGTATTGCTCTTTGTGCTCTGGGGGATGCTCTTCTCGACATCACCACCTGCTTCACCTTACCCTCTGTTGAATCAAGTGGATGCAGGAGTCATCTTGTGCAATTCACGCGGACAAATCGTATGGCACAACGATGCGGTGCAAGCTCTACTTGGCGATAGCAAGCAACTTCCCGATGACTTGATGACCGTTTTCCAGAAAGTGCAAGCCACCCAACACATCAGCACACAAGTTATGTCACTCAACAATGGGCAACGCTATTCCGTGCAGGCGATGCCCATTGAGGGCGGACAATATGCCCTGATGTTGCGGACAAATACCGCGAATCAACAACATAATTTTTATGAGAACTTTATTCGTCGCATTGTCCATGATATGCGAAATCCCTTAGCGGCGATTATCGGACACGCCTCGAATTTACGTTTTGCTCCCCAAACTGAATCCAGCACAGGGACATGGCGGAAATCGGCAACGACCATTGAAAACGAAGCCCAACGATTAGCCCGATTGGTCGATAGCATGTTGTTCGATGCACGGCTAGCCTATGTCCCCCTTGTGATTGAGACACTCGACCTTGCGGATGTGGTCGAAGAGGCTCTGTTTACGCGTGAAGAGCAAGCGATTCAAGAGGGCAAAATCTTGGAGATGAACAGCCCCAATCAGGCGATGAAGTTACAGGGAGACCGTGACCTCTTGGTTCGAGCGTTTGGCAATCTGATGGATAACGGGCTGAAATACACGAATGCGAATGGGCAGGTACAGGTGCAATTGAAAGAAGAAGCCGAGTCGTATCAGGTGATTTTCCGTGATAATGGGCAGGGGATCGCGCCCGAATTCTTGCCAGACCGCATCTTTGAACCTCTCATCCGTGGGAATGCGAGTGGGAATGGGAGTGGCTTGGGCTTGTCGATTGTGAAGAAGATCATCGAGATGCACCATGGAAATATTGCCATTGAGAGCCAAGTCGGAATCGGAACAAATATTGCAGTGTCTCTGCCGAAGGTGAATGATTGAGGATGTTATGGGATTGCGTAAGTTATTGGTAGCGACTCTATCCTTTGTGATTGTCTTGTTCATGACCATCCAATTGGTCGATTTTCGTGTGGGTGAAGACGCGACGATTCCCTTGACGGAGACGAACCCAACATCTGCACCTGCGGGGACGGATGTCCCTGTTGAAGATGTCCCAGCCGACAACGAGCCGGATGTCTTTTACTATGTTGAAGTTCAGCGCGAAGGCGAATGGGATGATGATTCCATGGTCTTGTATGACATTGCCTTTCCACGTTTAGTGCTTACGCTGGAAGAATACTATGTCGAGACCTTTGAGCAGGGGGTATCTTCCCCTCAATATCTGGTGAAAGACCGCGGGATTGGTTTTCGTCTGCGGGTGGATTGGGAGATGATGTGGCTGGAAGGTGTAAATGGAATCGGGGATGTGACCGTTATCACACAGGTTCAGTCGCCCAGTAGTGAGGATTTGCAAGATTGGGAATATGTCTCGACGGAATATGTTGAGCAGTGGGGGACATCCTTTCAACATGGCTATTTGGATACCACACTCTTTTTGGAGGAGGTTGGCACACACACGATATTGCTCACCGTGAAATCCATCGCCCATGATGAAGATTACACGCTTTATGCAGAGGAAGCCGTACCCTTTGACTTTGAAATTATCAATTTATCATCACCCAATGAACCTGAGCGCACGGTTGACTATTATGCTCCGGCATTTGGCGAGTTGGAATCTGTCGGTGTGTTGATGGATTGGCAGGGCTGGCACTTTGGACCTTGCAATGTATCGGCTGAATCGGCAGAGATTACGAGCCTGATGGATGAAGCCTGCACCGCTTATGATGAGGGTGATTTGGGTGCGGTGGAAGAACGCTTGCAAGAAGCCTTTGAACTGGCTAGAGATAACCCGACCTTATCTGCGATATTACGCGATCAATTGGGCTTGTTTGCGGCAGTAGATGGTCGTTGGAATGTGGCACTGCGTCAGTTCCGTGAGGCACTGAATCTGTGGCAAGCGACTGACCATGCCTTTCAGACGGCATCCTCCTTACACAATCTCGGCGTGACATTGCTCTTGAGTGGACGCTATGACGAGGGACAACATCTGCTCTTGCAGTCGATTCAGCTCAACGACCAATTGGACAATTATTTCGGCTCTATGCTGGCGTGGACACAATTAAGCATCATCTGGGAGGAAGAGGAAACCATTGCCTCCAATCTGGACGGGTTGTTTGAGGTCGGCTTTGTGCAAGCGGATACGATTCAGCGATGGTTTGAGAGTCGCTGACTACTTTTGATGCGCTAATTGTGACGAAATCGTCAACTTTTCTTCAAAATTGAGTCATGTCTATGGGATAAGCTGGAAATAACATCCGCTTTGAACAAGACAGTGACTCAAAATGGCGGTTTCTCGACGTGGCTTTTTGAAACTCGGTGGGGCGGCGGTTGCTGGTGCGACGATGCTCGGCTGGTTACCTCCGGCGATTTACGCCCAATCC